>NZ_JAIQDD010000014.1:0-191113 GCF_020036995.1 Corallococcus sp. AS-1-12
ATGCTTCGCTGCCCATCCGACACCACGCCGACGAGGGGCACCCGGCCCAGCGCACGCTTCACTTCCGCCAGCAGCGGTACGAGTTCCTGCTCGCCGCCAGCCAGCAGGGGACGCGCCAGCAGCACCTGCCCCGAGAGGCATTCGCGCACCATCCAAAGCACCTCATGCCCTACGTCCGGAGCGAGGCCGTCAATGGCAAGCACCACCCGGCCCTGGCGCTTGAGCGTCGCATGCAGCCGCCCCGCATCCAGCAACTGGAGGCTGACGAGTTCATCGTACCGGTCGAGCAGGTTGGTGCAGGCGCGCTCGGAGGCGGCGACGCCCTTCTGGCGCAGCAGCGCGTGAATCTCCGGCACGCTGCGGTGCTCCCGGTAGCGCTGGGCTCCGATGAAGGCCAAGACGTCCAAGCCGAACTCATGCTCGGGCAGCACCCAGCGGCCCTCACCCTCGGCCCTGAGTGGCACGCCCTTCAGCAGGCACTCCTCCCGGTGGCACACTCGCACCTGCACCGAGAGCCCCACGCACCCCGCCAGCGTCGTCACACAGCGACGCGAGCGCCAATCCGCTCGCGTCCGCGTGCCACACGCCTCACAGCGCCGCCGCGCGCTGTCGACTCTCACCTCACGGGTGGCCACCGGGCGAGCTGTCGTCCGCGCCATGGTGCTCCTCCTCTCAGAGGGGCAACACCTGGGGCTCAGGCCATATTTGCCGGCGTAGAAAAAAGTCCTTCGTCGCCAGCGAGCGCGACGCGCCGCAAAACCTCTGGCGTCGGCGCGTCCTCGCCGCGCTCCTGAGCGTCGTCGACGTGCGACGACTCGTCTTCCTCGACGAGTCGTTCTGCAATACCTCCATGGCTCGCGAATACGGCTGGGCGCCAGTGGGGCAACGTGCCCGAGGTGTACGGCCGGGAGGCCACTGGACGACCTTGACGCTCGTAGGCGCCATTCGCGTGGGCTGCCGGCCCAAGTTGATGACGCACCGAGGCGCCATCAATGGTCGCATCTGCGTGCGCTTCGTCCGCCAGCGGCTTTGCCCGTGGCTCCGTCCTGGTGACGTGGTGCTGATGGACAACCTCGGGGCGCACCAGGTGTCGGGTGTCCGTCAGGCGATTGAAGCTGTCGGCGCCTGCGTCGTGTACTTGCCCACCTACAGCCCAGACTTCAATCCCATCGAGTTGTGGTGGGCAGACCTGAAGCGCCAACTGCGGCGGATCGCACCTCGGGCCATTGAGGACTTGGCGCGGACGGTAAGGCAGTTACGCGCGACCACTCCGCTCGCAAAGCTCGCGGCTTGGTTCTGCCACTGCCTATCCTTCCTTCAGCTCAATTGAGCCCCGCGTTAACGTAGGCTTCTGGTCCTAAGCCTCGACATAGGTCAGGGTCACGGCCTCCCCGCTGGAACCGCCCTCGGAGGTCTCCACCAGACGACGCAGCCGCCGTGCGCCCACGCGCTCCGACGACCCAGCATCCGAGGCGGGGCCCGCGATGATGTCGACAGCGATCTGGATTGGATCGCGAGTTTCGTGGGCATCTGAATCCGGCGTGACCAGCCGCGCTCGCGTGTCTTGGCCTCATGGTGGGAGACAAGCCTGAGTTCGTGAGTCCATGCCCCTCTTCTACTGCGAGATGCTTTTAGGGCGACCGTCCCCGCCGCGACCTCACGCGGCGGGAGCCGGGTGGAGGAAGCGCTCAGCCGCGAATGCGCTTGCCGAAGGGAGCAAACGCGACCATTCCGAGCTTGAGGTGCTGCAGCGCGAACGGAATGCCGATGATCGTCAGCGCCAGGCTGACGCCGATGACGACGTTGGTGAGGAAGATCCAGATTCCAGCGAAGAGTGCCCAGACGACGTTGAGCCCGAAGCTCATCGCGCCCGCGCTGGGAAGATCCTCGATGTCCTTGCCGAAGGGCATCAGCGCGAGGCCGGCCATCTTGAAGCACTGCACGCCGAACGGGATGCCGACGAGGGTCAGGCAGAGCAGCAGCCCACCGAGCAGGTACTCGAGGCAGAGCACCAGCCCTCCGCCGAAGATGATCCACAACAGGTTCAGAAGCAGGTTCATGATCGGCTTATACGTTGGAGTCGTCAGTTGATGACATGAACCCGTCTGATGAACGAAGCGGCTATTCCTCCACGGCCTCCTGCGGCTCCTGGAAGTCCACGTCGAAGTTGACGCGCTGGCCGGGCTCGATGGTGAAGGTCTTCTGCCAGTGTGACGGGCCCACGTTGACGTTGAGGCGGTGGTAGCCCTCGTAGACGTCCAGCTCCTCCACGGGGACCGTGCCCACGGGCTTGCCGTCCACGGACACGTTGGCGCCGGCGGGGCCGCGCACGTTGATGAAGGCCTTGTTGAGGAAGAACTGGTAGGCGGAGCGGCCCGTGGGGGCCACCGTCACCGTGCGCGACACGGAGATGCCGAGCGCGCCGTTGGTGAAGGTCAGCAGGTGCTTGCCCGGCGGCAGCGACGCGGACAGCGGCGTGCGGCCCAGCAGCGCGTTGTTGAGCGTGACCTCCACGCGCGGCTCCACGGTGAGGTCCAGGATGCCCATCGTGGGCCCCGCATCCACACCGGCGTCCACGCCCGCGTCCTCGACGCCCGCGTCGAAGGGCTCGGCCACGACGATGGGCAGGCCCGCGTCGAAGGTCTCCACCGTCATCGTGCCCTGGAGCTGGCGCTGGACGATCACCGCGCCCGCGCCGAGCGTCAGCACGAGACCGCCCACGACGTAAGGCACCCAGGAGCGTGAAGGCTTCTGCGCGGCCACCGTCTGCGCCGTGGGGCTCGCCGCGCCGCCGAAGATGGGACCCGAGGACCGCGTCTCCGGGGATGCGGCCGGAGCAGGGGAGGGCGTCACCGTCTGCGCCGTGGCGCCAGCAGGCACCGAGGCCTGCGCTGACGCCGCGACCGGAGCGGTAGACGTGTCCTTAGCGGGCGTCGCTGCCTGCGCGCTCTGCGTGACAGCGGCCGTCGACGCCTGCGCGGCCTGCACGGGAGCGGAGGTCTGTGCCACCGGCGCCTGCGCGGGAGCGGAGGTCTGCGCCACCGGCGTCTGCACGGGCGCGGAGGTCTGCGCCATCGGCGTCTGCGCGGGCGCGGCGGCCACGGGCGCCGGCTTGCTTCCCTCCGCCGAGGAGAACTCCGGCACCTTGCTCTTCACGGCCTCCGGCAGTCCGACGCCGTTCGCGATGAGCTCCGCGATCTGCGGCGCCGGCATGCCCGCCTTCGCCAGCGCCTCCGCGATGCCCTTCTCAATCGTCGCCCGCCGCGCCGCGCGAGCCTCGGCCTCCGGCGGGAACAGCTTCGCCAGGTGCTCCGCGAACTCCTCGTGCGTGGGCAGCTTCCCAATCGCATCCACCAGCGCCTCGCGGAACGCGAGCGCCGACGAGTAGCGCTCCAGCGCCCGCTTCGTCGTCGCGCGGCGCACCACCGCATCCAGCTTCAGCGGCACGTCCGCGGGCATCGGGGGCAGGGCGCGGTTGAGCACCGCCTTGTCTGGATCCGCCGACTCCTTGAACGGCATCTTCCCCGTGAGGCACTCGTGCAGCGTGAGCCCCAGCAGGAACACATCCGACTGCACGTTCACGGCTTCACGCCCGCCCAGGAGCTGCTCCGGGGACGTGTACGCGCGGCGGTTCTTCACGCGCTTGCCACCGCGCTCACGCGGCGCCACGGATAGCGCGCCGTAGCCCGTCACCTTCGTGTAGCCGCTGAAGGACACCATCAGCGTCTCGGGCCGGATGTCTCCGTGCACCAGCGGTGAACCGTCGTCGTTGCCCGCCACGTGCGCGTAGTGCAGCCCCATGGCCGCGTCCGCCACCACCAGCGCCGCGAAGCCCGGCGTCATGCGCGGGTTGGCTTCCAGCACGCGCCGCAGCGGCTCACCGTCCGCGAACTCGGTGACGCGCGCCAGGCCCCCGTCCAGCTTCTCCAGGCCGTGCACGCGCAGGATGTTCGGATGGTCGAAGACGATGGCGCGGTTCGTCTCGCGCTCCAGGCGCGCCACCAGCTCCGGGTTCTGCGCGATCTCAGGCGGTGCCCAGATGAGCACCACGGGGCGGGGCGTGGCGCCTTCCTCCAGCGACAGTCCGAGGAAGGCACGCGAGCCCTCTCCGGCGAGGAGGGGGCCGAGTGACTGATAGCGAGGCGAACTCATGGGAACGGCATGCTAGTGCCCTTCCCGTCGATCCTGGAATCCCCGGGTCGCGCCTAGAGTCGCTGGCCTTCGAAAGGCAGCGTCAGGTGGTAGCCGTAGCGCCCGCGCCGCACGAGCAACAGCACGCTACGTCCCCGTCGCGCCGTCAGCAGCGCTTCACGGAAGGTGTCACCCGTGGGGACGGGCTGATTGTTCATCCGCAACAGCACGTCCCCCGGCTCCAGGCCAATCTCCGAGGCGGCCGACCCCGGACGCACGGACGCAATCGCCATCCCGCCCTTGCTCTCCTTCACGCGCAGTCCCAGCTTCTCCCACGCCAGGTTCTCGAGCAGGCGAGCCGGAAATTCGACCGGCGTCACCTGCACCGTGCGGTTGCCGCCTGCTCGGAAGAGGACCAGGGGGAAGACCGAGCGGGCCGGATAACCGCGCACGCGCGAATCGAAATCCTCCGCGTCCTGGATGCGGGAGCCGCCCAGCTCCGCGACCACGTCACCGCGCTGCACGCCGGCCTGCGCGGCGGGGCTGTCCGGATCCACGTTCGTCACGATGACGCCGTACGTGCGGTCCCACCCGAGCCGCGCGGCCACCTGCGCCGGCAGGTCCGCCGTGTCCATGCCCACCCACGCGGGGCGCACCTTCCCGAAGCGCGTGAGCTCCTCCACGATGCGTCGCACCTTGTCCGCGGGGATGGCGAAGCCGATGCCCTGCCCGTTGGCGTAGATGGCCGTGTTGATGCCGATGATCTCCCCGTCCACGTTGAGCAGCGGCCCGCCGGAGTTGCCCGGGTTGATGGCCGCGTCCGTCTGGAGGAAGTCGTTGTAGACGCGGTCGTCCGCGCGGAAGGTGCGGCCCGTGGCGGACACCACGCCCGCCGTGACGGTCTTGCTCAGGCCGAACGGACTGCCGATGGCGACCACCGTCTCGCCAATCATCAGGTCGGAGCTGGTGCCCAGCTTCGCGGTGGGCAGGGGCTCCTTCGCGTTGACCTTGAGGACCGCCAGGTCATTGTTCGCGTCACTGCCCACCACCTCCGCGTCGAAGGTGCGCCCGTCCGCCAGCACCACGTGGATGGCGGAGGCCCCCCGGATGACGTGGTCGTTGGTGACGATGATGCCGGACGGGTCGATGATGGCGCCGCTGCCCAGGCCGGTGATGCGCTGGCGCGTCTCCGGCTGGGCCATCCCCTGGCCGAAGAACTCCTCCAGCGGCGAGCGGGGCCGGCCCCGGAAGCGCGACTCCACCTCCTGTTCGGTGCCGATGTAGACGACCGCCGGGGAGACCTTCTGCACCACCTCCACCACGTCGCTGCGGCGCCGGGCCAGGTCCGCCCGCGCCGGGAGCGCCAGCACGAGCCCCCACAGCAAGAGCCCCCACCGGATGTGTGCTGCCCTCATGCCCTTCCTCCGTACGCCGCCGGGAATTGTCTCCCGGAAGACAGTCTGAATGTCGGGAAGGCCTCAGCCATTCCCTGGGTGTCTGGAAGCGGCGTCCCGCTCTTCATAGACCAGAAGGCGCGGCCGTGATCGAACGCACTTTCAGGCAGAACGTCCTGGCCCTGGCCCGATTGCGGCGTTGGGGGCGCCAGGGCCGTCCTCTGGGGGTCCCGGCGCGGCGTGTCGCTGGCTGCCCGCGGGGGCCTTGGGAGTGGTGGCGCATGAGTCTCGTCCTGGTCGCGGATGACGAACCCGCGGTGCTGGAAGTCCTGAGCCAGGTGATTGAGGACCTGGGGCACGACGTGGTGCGCGCGCGGGATGGCGAGGAGGCCCTGGCGCTGGCCCGGGCGCACCGTCCGCGGCTGGTGGTGACGGACCACATGATGCCGCGCATGAGCGGCATGGAGCTGTGCAGCCGGCTGAAGCAGGAGCCGGGCCTGCGCGAGGTGCCCATCATCCTCCTGAGCGCGGTGCTCCAGCAGGGATCGCCGGATGCGTCCGCGTTCCTCAACAAGCCCTTTGAAATCACCGACTTCGAGACGCTGATCCACGACGTGCTGGAGAGGGCCCCCGCCGCGCCCCCGGAGCCCGCCACGCCCGTGGAGGCGCTGAGCCGCTGGGTGGCGCAGTCGCTCCAGGGCCCGCTGGAGGCCGCGAGGAATGAGCTGCGCACGCTTCGGGACCTGCCGCCGCCGGGCAAGGGCGCGGTGGAGGCGCTGGGCGCGCAGCTCCAGTCGCTGGAGCGGATGGGCCGCTACCTCCAGGACGCCGCCCGGCTGAGCGCGGGCAGCGTGACGCTGCGGCCGGTGGAGGGAGACCTGCGCCAGCCGCTGGAGGCCTCCGTCGCGCGGTGCCGCACGCTGGGGCCGGGCGTGCCGGTGGAGGTGAAGGTGCCCCCGGAGGCGGTGGGCCTTCGCTTCGACCCGGAGCGCCTGGAGCAGGTGTTCGACGTGCTCCTGTCGCACGCGGCCCGGCAGGGCGGGGTGCGCGTGGAGCTGGAGGCCTCCGCGGAGCAGGTGCTGGTGCGGGTGAGCGACCCGGGGCCGGGCATCCCCGAAGCGGAGCTGCCCCGGCTGTTCCAGCCCTTCCCGGAGGGCCCCGCGCGAGGAGAGGCGCTGGGGCTCTACGTGGCCTCGGAGCTGGCGAAGCTGCACGGCGGCGTGCTCTCCGCCGAGTCGCGCCCCGGGCAGGGCGCGACGTTCAGCGTGTCGCTGCCGCGCGTGGCCTGAGGCCTCAGGCCTTCTGCGACTTCAGCATCCAGCCGATCATCTTGTAGAGCAGGCGGGCGCCCACGTTGGCGTCCCACTCGCTGCCCTCCGGGTCGGGGGCCACTTCGGTCAGGTCGAAGCCGACGATGGTGCGGCCCGAGCGCACGACGCCCGCGACGAGCGCGGTGGCCTCCGGGAAGGACAGGCCGCCGGGCACGGGCGTGCCGGTGTTCGGGCACAGCACGGGGTCCAGGCCGTCGATGTCGAAGGACAGGTAGACCTGCTGCGGCAGCTTGTCGACGATCTGCTTCACCTGCTGGTTCCAGGGCAGGCCGTCGAAGCGGTTCTGCTGGAGGACGGCGTCGTAGAACGCGTGGATGCGGCCGCCGGAGTCCTCGATGTAGCGGTGCTCGTTCTCGCTCATGTCGCGCAGGCCCACCTGGACCAGCGTCTTCACGCCCGGGATGCGCTCGCACACGTTGTAGAAGATGGACGCGTGCGACCAGGTGAAGCCCTCGTACGCGACGCGCAGGTCGGCGTGCGCGTCCAGGTGCAGCACGCCCATGCCGGGGTACTTCTCCGCGTGGGCCTGGATGATGCCGAAGGAGATGGCGTGGTCTCCGCCCACGGCGGCCACGAGCTTGCCCTGCTCCAGCCACTGCTTCGCGGTGCGGTAGACGTGGTCATTGAGCTTCTCGCTGAAGCCGTTCACGTCCTTCGCGGCGGCGAGCAGCTCGGCCTCACCGGACTCGATGCCACCCGCTTCGATGACGAGCTGGGCGCGCTCCTTGGCGCGTTCGTTCCACTCGTGCATTTCGGCGGGGGCCTCCAGCATGGCGATGCCGCGCTCGTAGGGGCGGCCGGTCTCCACATCGAACAGGTCCACCTGCTTGCTGGCCTCCAGCAGGGCGGCGGGGCCGTTGGACGTGCCGCCGCCGTAGCTGGTGGTGGCCTCGAAGGGCACGGGGATGACGACGACGTGGGCCTCGTCGGGAGAGTGGGGGAGGCCGAAGATGCCGGAGCCCGGCTGCGCGGCGGCGGCGGGGTCGAAGTGGGTAGCCATGGCGGCGCAGGATACGGTTCCGCACCCCGGGCGCAATGGCTTCGGTGACGCCTGGCGGCAGGGCAGGGAGGAAACGGATGGCGACGCGGAAGAAGACGGTGGCGAAGCGCGGGGGCGGGCTCACGGTGGACGACGTGCGCGAAATGGCGCTGGCCCTGCCGTCGACGGAGGAGCGCCCCTCCTATGGAACGCCCGGGTTCCGGGTGAGCGACAAGCTCTTCGCGCGGGTGCTGGACGACGACTCCATCGTCATCAAGGTGGACTTCGACCACCGCGAGGCCCTGCTGGATTCCAAGCCCGACATGTTCGAGGTGACGCCGCACTACCAGGACTGGCCCATGGTCATCGTGCGTCTGAAGACCGTGAACCGGAGCCTGCTGGAGGCCCTGCTCAAGGAGGCCTGGCGCCGCAGCGCCTCCGCCAGGGTGCTCAAGGCGCTGGAGCCCGCCGCGCCTGCTCCCAAGCCGGCGAAGAAGGCTCCCGCCCGCAAGCGGCGCGTGTAGCGGCGCTCAATCCCAGCGGACGACGATCTTCCCCACGGTGCTGTTGCCCGCCATCCGCTCCAGCCCGGAGCGGAGCTCCGTCATGGGCAGGACGGCATCCACCACGGCCTTCAGCGCGCCGGAGTCGAACAGGGGCAACAACTGCCGCTCCGCCACCTGCGTGAGCAGCATCTTCTCCTCCGCGGGTCGGCTGCGCAGCACCGTGCCCTTGAGCGTGAGCCGCTTGCGCATCACCGGCCCCAGGTCCAGCTCCGCTCGCGCGCCCGCCACCGAGCCCACCTGCATCAGCCGACCCAGCCGCGCCATGGCCTTCACCGACTCCGGCAGGTACGCGCCGCCCACCAGGTCCAGGCACACGTCCGCGCCCCGGCCCCCGGTCGCCGCGAGCACCGCGTCCGCGAACACCGGCGGGTTGCTCTCACACAGCACCGTCTGGCCCACGCCCCACTCGGAGGCCCGCGCCAGCTTGTCCCTGCTCCGCCCCGTGCCCACCACCCGCACGCCCATGGCCCGGCAGAGGAGCGCCGCGGCGGAGCCCACGCCGCTCGCCACCGCGTGCACCAGCACCGTCTCCCCGGGCCGCAGGTCCGCCTGGAGCACCAGCGCGTCGTAGGCCGTGAGGTACGCCTCCGGCAGCGCCGCCGCGTCCGCGAAGTCCAGCCCCTTCGGCATGCGCAGCACCTCGCGCTCGTGCGTGGTGAGCACCTCGCTCCACGCGCCGCCCCCGACCAGCCCCATCACCCGGTCTCCGGGCTGGAACTTCCGCGCGCGGGGGCCCACCGCCACCACCTCGCCGGCGTACTCCAGGCCCGGCACGTCCTGCGGCACGTCGGGCGGCGGCGGATAGGCTCCGCGCACCTGGAGCAGGTCCGCCCGGTTCAGCGCGCTCGCCCGCACGCGCACCTGCACGTCGTGGGGGCCCGGCACCGGCTCCGGCCGCTCGTCGAACGCGAGGACCTCCGGACCGCCCGGCTTCGTGATGCGCACGACCTTCATGACCTGCCCCCTTCCGCGAGGAAAAACACGCCGTTACAACAACAACCGCGTCACCAAGCCGAAGTACGCCAGCAGCGTCACGTTGTCGGACACCGCCAGCACCAGCGGCGCCGACGCCAGGTGCGGATCCACCTTCAGCCGCTTGAAGAGGAACGGCAGCACGCCGCCCAGGCACGACGCCAGCGTCGCGGACACCGTCACCGCCACGAACAGCGCCAGGGGAAAGCCGAACCCCGGCGAGTAGACGCGCCCCAGCAGCGCCACCACCGCCGCCGCCATCAACCCCGCCAGGCTCGCGGCCAGCACCTCGCGCGCCACCCACTTCTTGTCCACCTCGCCGTGCGTGACCATCGACACGGAGACCGCCGTCGTCTGCACGCCCAGGCTCTCCGACAACACCAGCACCATGGGGATGAAGGCGCTCACCACCACCAGCTCCGCCACCGTGCGCTCGAACAGCCGCGTCGTCGTGGCCGCCAGGAACCCGCCGGCGATGTTCACGAGCAGCCACGGGAAGCGCTTGAGCGCCATGCGCCCCGGCCGCGTCTCGCGCGCCTCGCCCTGGGGCAGGCCCACGAAGCGGTAGACCTCGTCGCGCACGCGGCCCTCCACCTCGTCGAAGAGCGTGTCGGAGAAGGCGTCCACGAACTGGTTCATCTCCACCACGCCCACGATGCGCCCCTCCGCGTCCACCACCGGGAACGCCAGGAAGCGGTAGGTGACGAAGAAGTCCTCCACCACCGCGTCGGACGCGTCCACCGGCAGCTTCACCACCCGCGTGAACATCAGCGACGCGATGCGCTCGTCGGGGGCCGCGCGGATCAGCTTGCGGATGGGCACCACGCCCACCAGCCGGCCGGCCGGGTCGCACGCGTAGCAGTAGAAGATCTCCCCCGTGCCGGGGTGGGCGCGCAGCTTCTCCAGCGCCTGGGCGACCGTGTCCTCCACGCCCACGGCGGTGAAGTCCAGGGACAGCCGGTCGCCTTGCAGCAGCGTGTGAGCGGTCTCCGGAGGCGTTTGCACGAAGCGGGGCACGAAACGTCCTGGCCCGCCGGAGCGTCAAGGCTTATCTAGGACTCCATCCGCCATGCCACTCGCGCCGTGTCCCATCTGTCAGAAGCCCGTGCCTCCGCGTCCGGAGAACACCTCCCAACCCTTCTGCTCCCGCCGCTGCCGCGCCGTCGACCTGGGCCGCTGGCTGGGTGAGGAGTACCGCGTGCCCGACCGTCAGGCCGAGCAGCAGGAGGACGAGCTGCCCTCCGACGGCGAGCCGCGCCGCCACGACGCCTAGCCGTTGCCGGCGTCTGGCGTTGGAAGTTTCCCGGGCCGCTTGAACGACGGGGCAGGGGAGCGTGCCAGCGGAAGGTCCACGTCCGTGCGCCCTGGAGGGCAGGGGGCGGGCGTGCCGCTGGAGTCGCGGGGAGAGTGACGCTATACCCGCCTTCCGTGAAACGCGCCGTCAACCTCATCGCCAGCCTGCTCGTCACCGTTGCCTTCATGTGGTGGGCCTTCCGGGACACGGACCTGTCCACGCAGGTCGCCAGCCTCAAGGCGGCCAACTACGCGTGGATCCTGCCCTACTGCGTGTGCCTCGCCTTCGTGCACATCTTCCGCACGCTGCGCTGGGGGTCGTTGCTGTCGGGCCTGGAGCACGTCCCGTTCCGCAAGCTGAATGAAGCCTCCGGCATCGGCTTCATGATGCTGCTGGTGCTGCCGTTCCGGCTGGGGGAGTTCGCGCGGCCCTTCCTCATCGCCCAGCGCAGCTCCATCCGCCGCAGCGCGGCCATGACGTCCGTGGTGCTGGAGCGCATCGTGGACGGCCTCTTCGTCGCGGCGATGTTCCGCGTGCTGCTCTTCTTCATCCCCACGGAGACCCCCGAGGTCCGGTACGTGAAGCTGGGCGCGTGGCTGATGTTCGCCGTGTTCGGCGGCGGCCTGGTGTTCCTGCTGCTGGGCCTGTGGCAGCAGGAGCGCACGGTGCGGCTGGTGCGCGCCACCGTGGGCCGCTTCTCGCCGGGCATCGCGGACAAGGTGGCGGACGTCGTGGACACCTTCGTGGGGGCCATGCGCCAGCTCCCCGACCGCAAGCACATCGCCCTCTTCTTCCTCTACACGGTCGTCTACTGGGGCGTGAACGGCCTGGGCATGGCGCTGCTCGCGCGCGCCTTCGACTGCTCGGGCGCGGCGCCGGGCACGGCCTGCGAGCCCATGAACCTGACGCTGTTCCAGTCCTACATCGTGATGTGCGTGCTGGTGGTGGGCGTGATGATCCCCGCCGCGCCCGGGATGATGGGCACCTTCCAGGCCGCCACCAAGGTGGGCCTGGGGTTGTTCATGCCCGCCGCGATGGTGAACGCGCACGGGCTCGCCTACGCGAACGTGTTGTGGCTGTGCCAGACGCTCCAGCAGATCGTCTTCGGACTCATCCTGCTGTCCATCAGCCACATGTCCTTCCGGGAGCTGGCGGGGAAGATGAAGAAGGACGACGACGCCGCGGTCACCCGCTCGTCGGTGGCCTGAGGCCCGCCGCCGCTACGGGGCGGGCGGGGGCCCTGCGTCGGGAGCGGGCGGGGACGCGGGGGGCACCTGCTGGGCGCGCACGCTGTTGTTCACCTGGTCGGTGACGGCGGCGGGGTCCACGTTGCCCTTGAACGTGCCGAAGGGCGTCTTGAGGTACTGCTCGTGCCGGCCGTCCGTGCCCGGCGGACCGCACCAGGCCTTGGTGGCGTCCTTCAGCGAGCCCACGGGCGTGTGCACCTGGGTGCGCGTCTGCGTGGTGGACTTGGCCACGAGCATGTGGCCGCGCATCAGCACGCAGTGGTCCTCGTCGAAGTACCAGGCCGTCGAGCCGTCCGCGAACTCCTGCGCCCGCTCCGGTCCCCTGCCCATGGTGTCCGCCACCTGGGCGGCCGTCATGCCGGGGTAGAGCTTCTCGAAGGCGGGGGTGGCGCAGCCGGTGGCGGCCAGCGCGAACAGGGCGGACAGCAGGGAGGGACGCATCCGGGCGCGACTCCTGGAAGGAGAGGCGCAGGACGCTAGCGTGTTCCTCCCGGAGCGCTCCAGGTGGGGCCTGGAGGGGATGACGGGAGGATTACAGCTCCTGCTCCAGCCACCGCCACAGCCGTTCGCTCAACGACCGGACGCGGCGGCGGAGCAGGGGGCCGCTCACGACTCGCCCTCCGTCTTGGCGGGCATGCGGCCGTACTTGGACAGCAGGTCCTCCACGGCCTCGCGCAGGTACTCGCTCTGGTGGATGCGGGTGCGCCGCGCCAGCTCGCGCAGCTTGTGCACCTGCTCCTCGGGAACGAGGACGTGGGTGGAGACGATGTCGGCCTCGGGGCTGCGGACCTCGCCGGGTTCCACCGCGGACGGGGACGACGGAGCGTCGGGGCTCAGCGGGCTGGCGCTTCCATCCTGCATCGGGCTTCCTCCAGGAATGCTGCTACAGGCCGCTACCGACCTGGCGTGGGCATTAGGGGGCCGGCCTCTCGTGCCGTCAAAAAAAGGGACACGCGGCGCGCCGGGTTGACTTGGAACCCGGAGCGCTGTTACTCGCGCTTTCACGTAAGGGGAGTAGTTCCCGCCCGGCAGCGAGGGGCGGAGGGGCGCTCGACACACTGGCTGGTGACAGCCCGGGCCCCCATCCCGCGCAAGCGCGCGAGACGAACGAGACCTTCGGACAGGGATTCAACGCTCCCTGGCCGAGGTCCGTCGTGCGCGCTCCTCCCTGAAGCGCTCCACCCCACGACAGCCTCCGCGCCAGGAACTGGGATGGAGTGTCATCGTGTCTTTGGAAGCCATTGTCGGATCATTCGTCCTCGTCGCCGCCAGCGAGATGGGGGACAAGACGCAGCTCCTGGCGTTCTCGCTGGCGTCCCGGTTCCGCAAGCCGTGGGTGGTGCTGGGCGGCATCTTCGTGGCCACGGTGGCCAACCACGCGCTGGCGTCCTCGGTGGGCACGTGGGTGTCCGTGCACGTCCCCGCGCGGGTGATGGCGTTGATCCTGGGAGTGCTGTTCCTGGGCTTCGGCCTGTGGACGCTCAAGCCCGACACGCTGGAGGAGGACGGCGGCAAGCCCCCACGCTTCGGCGCCTTCCTCACCACGGTGGCGCTCTTCTTCATGGCGGAGATGGGGGACAAGACGCAGTTGGCCACCATGGCGGTGGCCGCGCGCTACCAGGCCCCGGTGCTGGTGACGCTGGGGACGACGGCGGGGATGCTGGTGTCGGACGGGCTCGCGGTGTTCCTGGGCGACCGGCTGTCCGGGCGGGTGAACATGAAGTACGTGCGGTGGGTGACCGCCGCGCTCTTCTTCCTCTTCGGCCTCGTGTCGCTCTGGACCGCCTGGCGCGGCTGAGGCGTCGCGAAGGGCCCCGGCGTGCAGGGACGCCGGGGCGTCACGGTGACGGCTACTTCAAGCTCGCGGTGTCGATGACGAAGCGGTAGCGCACGTCGTTCTTGAGCATCCGCTCGTAGGCGTCGTTGATCTTCTGGATGGGGATGACCTCCACGTCGGCGGCCACCTGGTGCTTCGCGCAGAAGTCGAGCATCTCCTGCGTCTCACGGATGCCGCCAATCATCGAACCGCCCAGCTTGAGCCGGCGGGGGATGAGCGAGAAGGCCGCCAGCGGCGTGGGGTTCTCCGGCGCGCCGACGAGGATCATCGTCCCGTCCGTCTTCAGCAGGCTCAGGTAGGCGTTGTAGTCGTGCTGCGCGGAGACGGTGTCCAGGATGAAGTCGAAGGACCGCCGCAGCTTCTTGAACGTCGCCTTGTCGGACGTGGCCTCGAAGTGCGCGGCGCCCAGGGCGAGCGCGTCGTCGCGCTTGGAGGGCGACGTGCTCAGCACCGTCACCTCGGCGCCCATCGCCCTGGCCAGCTTCACGGCCATGTGGCCCAGGCCGCCCAGGCCCACCACGGCCAGCGTGCTGCCGGCCTTCACGCCGTAATAGCGCAGCGGCGAGTACGTGGTGATGCCCGCGCACAGGAGCGGCGCGGCGCGGTCCAGGGGGATGCCCTCCGGGATGCGCACCACGTACTTCGCGTCCACTGTGATGCGCGTGGAGTAGCCGCCGTAGGTGGGCTGGCCGTCGTATTCGCGGCCGTTGTAGGTGTTCACCGCGCCGCGGTCGCAGTACTGCTCTTCGCCCTTGAGGCACTGGGGGCACTCGCGGCACGAGTCCACGAAGCAGCCCACGCCCACGGTGTCCCCCACCTTGAACGTGGTGACGGCGCTGCCCACCTGGGACACCTTGCCCACGATTTCGTGGCCCGGGACCATGGGGAAGAGGGCGCCGCCCCACTCGTCGCGGGCCTGGTGGATGTCGGAGTGGCACACGCCGCAGTACTGGATGTCGATGAGCACGTCCTGGGGACGCGGCTCGCGGCGCTCCACGGTGAAGGGGCCGAGCGCGGCCTTCGCGCTGGGGGCGGCATAGGCAGGGGTCGTAGGCAAGAAAGGCTCCTGAGGGGAAGCGAAGCAGGGGGCAATGTAGCGACGCCGGGGCCTTCGTGCCCGGGGAGACCTCCGGAGCAGTGGACCTGCCTGGGGGGCATCCGGAAGACTCCGCGCCCATGAGCCAGGAACGTCTGCAGCAATCCCTGTCCGCGGGTCCGCATCACCTCCTCTCCCGCCTGGTCGGCGCGTGGGAGGGCGTCGCGCGCACGTGGTTCCAGCCCGACAAGCTGGAGGATGAGTCGCCCAGCTCCGGCACCTTCCGGAGCGTGCTCGACGGACGGTTCGTGGTGTACGAGTACACGTCCGCTTTCGGGGGCAAGCCGCTGTCCGGCATGGCGACGCTGGGCCACCACCTGGACGGGCAGCGGTTCACCATGTCGTGGGTGGACACCTTCCACGTCGGCACGGACCTCATGACGCTGCAGGGAGAGGCCGGGGTGAGCGACCGCATCTCCGTCACCGGCAGCTACTTCACCGGTGAGCAGTCGCCCCGCTGGGGCTGGCGCGTGGACTTCGAGTGGACAGGCCCGGACGCGCTGGTCATCACGCACTTCAACATCGAGCCCGGAGCGGCGCCGCAGAAGGCCATCGAGCTTCAGTACCGGCGCGCCAGCACGCGCGCCTCGTGACGCCCGGCGTCCGTCCAGTCCTCGGTGAGTGAGAGGGATTGGAGCCCCTGGAGCAGGGTGGGCAGCTCCCCCTCCTCCAGGAGGAAGCGCGCGGACGGGTGCGGATGGCGTTGCAGGTTGCGCAGGGTGGGCTGGGCGAAGACGAACAGTCCGCCCGGTGCGAGCAACCCGGGCACGGCGGCGAAGAGCGGCCGCCAGAGGTAGTTCAGGCACACCACCAGGTCGAACGGGCCGGGCGGCAGCGCGTCGGACTCCAGGTCCAGGCGCAGGCGCGTGAGGGACACGCCCGCGTCGCGCGCGAGTGCTTCCGCCTGAGCCAGCGCCACGTCGGAGATGTCCACCAGGGTGACGTCCAGCCCGCGTTTCGCGAGCCAGCACGCGTCGTGTCCCGCGCCGCCGGCCAGGTCCAGCGCCCGGCCTGTGCGAGGCAGCCGGTCCTCGAGCGAGCGGAGGAAGGCGGACGGCTCCCGGGGCCCGGTGGCCTGCTGGTGCTTGTCATTCCAGCGCTGGCGATCCTCCTGGGACATGGCTCGGCTCCTCCGGGGGGCTACTTCGGGTTCATCAGCGCGTTGAGGGACGGGTAGCTGGCGGCGGCTTCGAACAGGCTCGCGGAGTGTCCCTCGCGGTGGAAGGCGGAGGCGAGCGCACCGGCCCGGCCCCAGAGGGCCTCCGGGATGGCGGATCCGGCGCTGAGCCGCCGCACTCCCAGCCGCCGCAGCTCCGCCGGAGCGGGGAGGTCCTGCCGCGCGAGGACGTTCACGGGCAGCGGGGTGCCCCGGGTGATGGCCTGGATCTCGGCCGCGTCCGTGACGCCTGGGGCGAAGAGGCCATCCGCGCCGGCCTGCTGGTAGCGGGCGGCGCGGGCGAGGGTCTCCTCGACGCGGCGCTCGGGCGGCACGAGCTTGCGCAGGTAGACGTCCGTGCGCGCGTTGACGAAGACGTCCACGCCCAGTCGCGCGCCGGCCTGCTTCACGCGCTCAATCTTCGCGGCGAGCAGCTCCGGAGGACCGTTGCCGTCCTCCAGGTTGCAGCCCACGGCGCCCTCGGACAGGAGGCGGGCCACGTTCTCCGCGGCGGTGGCCGGGTCGTCCGAGTAGCCCGCTTCGGCGTCCACGGTGAGGGGGACGCGGATGGCGCGGGCGATGGCGCGGACCGTGTGGACGAGCGCGTCCACGGGCAGCGCGTTGCCGTCCGCGTAGCCCAGGGCCCAGGCGACGCCCGCGCTGGTGGTAGCGATGGCCTTTGCACCGAGGCTCTCGAAGAGGCGAGCGCTGCCGGCGTCCCAGGCATTCGGGAGCATGAGCAGTTCAGTTCCCTGGTGCAGCGCGCGGAAGGTGAGGGCGGTGTCGGGACGGGCGGTCATGCGTGGGCGCTCCGGTGAGAGGGATTCAGGCGTGCGTCTGCTCATGATTGAGCAGCCAGCGTTTGCGTTCCAGGCCTCCTGCATAACCGGTGAGTGAGGCATTGGCACCGACGACGCGGTGGCACGGGACGACGATGCTGATGGGATTGGCGCCATTGGCCAGGCCCACGGCGCGGATGGCCTTGGGCCGTCCGATGCGTTCAGCGAGCCGGCCGTAGGTGGTCGTCGTCCCCGCGGGAATTTCCCGGAGGGCGCGCCAGACCTCGCGCTGGAAGGGCGTGCCGCCGGTCTCCACGGGGAGGGAGGCGATGGCGCTCAGGTCTCCGCGCAGATAGGCATGGAGCGCCGAGGTGCGGCCCGAGGGGTCGCGAGCGGGTTCGAGGACGCAGCCGTCCTCGCCGTAGTGCAGGCGCAGGAGCCGGTGCATGCGGGCTTCGTAGCCATGCCAGTCCAACGCGCGCAGGCGGCCCTGTTCATCACAGACGAGGAGCGCCACCCCAGCGGGAGTGGGTGTGGAATCGATGAAGAAGCGCTGGCGGTCAGGCATGGGGTTTCCGGCGGGAAGGGGAGGCGGCGGCGCGTGTGCTGGTGCGAGACGGCAGGTCGCGCTGGAGCGCGACCGAGGTCCAGAGGTGCTGGGCGGCGTAGGCGCGCCAGGGGCTCCAGGCTTCGGCGCGTTGGAGGAGCGCTTCATGCGTGGGCCGTGGGCCTCCGGCTTCCGTCGCGGCGCGAAGCAGGGCGACGTCGGAGGCGGGAAAGGCATCCGTCTCCCGGACGGCGCGCAGGGCGATGTACTGGGCGGTCCACTCGCCGATGCCGGGCAGCCGTGTGAAGCGGGCCACGGTGTCCGCGAGCGACGGGCCGGGCTGGAACAGCGTGGGATCCGCCACGACCGCCGCCGCGAGCTGGGTGATCGCCCGGGCCCGAGCCGCCGGCATGCCCATGCCGGTGAGCTCCGCCGTGGCGAGGGCTTCGGGCCGGGGGAAGGCGCGCAGGAGGCGGGCATCGCCGGTGAGCGCCGGGTCCAGGCGTTCCCCATGGGAGTCCAGGAGCCGTTGCCCCAACTGCCGCGCGGCGGTGGTCGTCACCTGCTGACCCAGGATGGCGCGGACCGCCAGCTCGAAGCCGTCCCATCCGCCCGGGGCGCGAAGGCCGGGACGCGCGGCGAGCAGGGGCGCGAGCAGGGCATCCGTCGACAGGTGCGCGCGGATGGCCTCCACGTCCGCGCCCACGTCGAAGACGCGCCGGACCTGGGCGACGACGGAGGGCAGCATCCGCACGTCGCTGACGCGCAGGGTGGCGCGCAGGGCGTCGAGCCCCGGAGCGGGCGACACCTCCATGGCGCCCTGGCCCGAGGCGTTCGTGAAGGTGCGCAGATAGCGGCCGGGCTCGACGTGCTCCATGCCGGTGAGCGCGCGGACTGACAGCCAGGCCACCATCGCGTCCCAGTCGTAGGGAGGCCGGTAGGGGATGAGGAGCGTCACCTCGGGGCCGGCGGACGTCAGGGGGGAGGCCCGGGCCCGGCGGAGGGCGCCGGGAGGCCGGCCGTAGAGCGACTGGAAGACGGCGTTGAAGCGCCGCACGCTCCCGAAGCCGGATGCGAGGGCGACCTCGGACATGGAGAGGGCGGTCTCGTGGATGAGCTGGCGGGCGAAGAGCACGCGGCGCGTCTGGGCCACGGCGACCGGAGAGGCGCCCAGGTGTTGCTGGAACAGCCGCCGCAACTGCCGGTCCCCGACGCCGAGCCGGCCCGCCAGGACGTCCACGCTGGCGTCCTCGGCGTCGAGCAGGCCCTCCGCGATGAGGGCCAGGGCGCGCGAGACGGTGACGGAGGTGCCGCGCCAGGGCGCCAGGGAAGGCGACGTCTCCGGCCGGCAGCGAAGGCACGGCCGGAAGCCGGCCTCCTGGGCCGCTGCGGCGGAGGGGTAGAACGTGCAGTTCTCGAAGCGGGGCGCGCGGGCCGGGCAGATGGGGCGGCAGTAGATGCGCGTCGTCTTCACGGCGGTGAAGAACCGCCCGTCGAAGCGGGAGTCCCGCGTCGTCAGCGCGCGGTAGCAGGCGGCGGGGTCCAGGCCGTTCATGGGGGGGGAAACCTCCCACGGCGGGTCCTCGAAGTCTGGCCGTTTTCGGACGTGGACGTTCCTCACCTGGAGACGGGCCTTGTCGGCGCTCGCCTACCACCTCACCGTCAGTGCGGTCGTCCCTCCCGGTTCAATCGTCTCCGTCGTCTCGTAGCGGCCCAACGCCGCATGCTCCAACAACACCTTGACCTTCGTGCCCTCCACCCGGATCGCGGGCGTTGGGGACATGCCCACGAAGGCGCCGTTGACCCATACGCGAGCACGCGGGATGGCGATGACCTTGAGGCGCGTGGGGGTTTCCGCGAGCTCACTCCAGCCTCCACGGCCGCCGCCTCCTCCTCCGTGACAGTGATAACCCCCCGTGGCCCGTTCGTTGTGACAGCCCGAGCTGTTGGTCCGTCCCGGATGTGCCCACGCAAGATGCGAACACACGAGTCCTGCGATGAGCCCCAATCCCAGCACCATCTTCCCGCCGCGTCTCATGGCTCCACCCGTCCAATCTGTGCCTCGACCAGCGTGTCGTTGTGCCATCCCAGCAGGGCCGCATGCCGCCCCAGGCGCGCTGGGACATGGGCCACACCCTTGCCGGAACGCACGAGGTCCTTCGCGGAAAACTCCTGGCCCGTGAAGCGCTTCACGGCCTCCTGGAGCGCGGTGGGAGCCAGCCCCGTCTGCCCATGCTCCGGCGTGGTGACGTAGAGCCCACGGGTCATGCCCTGGCCGACGAACAGGTACGTGAGCGTGCCAGCGGGCGCGTCCACGACGCGCAACACATCGGAACGCTGCATCTCCAGGCCGGAGGGCCCCAGCAACGTCTGGGCGACCTCCACGGGCTCATTGAGCGGAAAACGGTCCCGCAGCAGCGCTTCCTTGCGACCCAGGAGCGCGGCCCGCGCCGCGGTCACCTCGGCATCACTGCCGAGCACCGAGAGGAGCACGCTCGCATCCTCGTCTGCGCTCCGAAGCTCGCGCAGCGAAGCACCGAGGCCTCCCGTGTGGCTGCCGGCGGCCCGGGCCAGCCGGGAGAGCTCCGTGCCTCGGAAGGATGTGAGAGCCGTCCGGGCTGTTTCGCCGTGGTCGACCGCGACCGCGTCGTGGAGGGCCGTGGCGCGACAGCGCACATCGCGAGCAGGGCACGCGTGTGCCTGGAGCAGGTAGGCCTGGGTGAGCAGTGGCTCGGGGCGCTCCGAGACGAGCGTCCGGGCCTGGATGCGCGACAGAATCTGGATTGCCTTGGCCAGGTCTCCCTTTTCCAGCGCCGCCTTTCCTTGGGTGATGCGGAAGTCCTCCAGCCTGGTGCGGAGCCCGTCCAGGACGGACGCCGGGGCCCGTTCGATGGACAGGGCTTCCAGTTCCGCCTCCACCGGCCCTTCCTCGCCTCGCGCCAGCGCGTCGTGGGCCCAGGCCTCGCGCAGCTTCCAGAGTTCGGCCTCCAGCGGAGCGGTGCCGTTCCGGGAGCCCATGTAGTGGTGGATGAGCGCGATCGCCGCGCGGTTGTCCATGCCCGGGAGCCGCGCCAGCACGAACGCATTTCGTGCCTCGACGTAGGCGGGACTGGATTCGCCACGTGACTCCAGCAGGTCCGCATGAAGCCCGGCCTCGCGGAGCTGTCCCGCGGTCGTGAGGCGGGCCAGCTCGGAGACCGATGGTTGGATGAACAGGAAGCATCCCGCGAGCACGAGCGCGGAGGCTCCCGTCAGACCCATGCCGATCCGGTCATGCCACCGCGCGGGGGATTCCGCTCCGCCGGTCCTGCGACGCCGCAGCCATGTCGCCGTCCACCACCAGGTCCCGGGCCAGAGTCCAAGGATCGCGAGCATGGCGAGTCCGCTCTGGGAGGGCTCATCGTAGAAGGCGTGACGTCCCGAGAACGCGTCTGCCAGGAAGGGCACACCGAAGAAGCCCGCGACCGCCGTGCCCAGCAGGGCCCAGAAGCGCTTGTGGAAGGACGACGTGTCACGGGCCCGGGTGGGTTTGAGGTCGCGCCCGAGCAGGTGGACGAAGCCCGTCCGGCCCGCGAACTCGAAACAGACGGTGGCGGAGGGCGCTTCAAAGACATCCAAGGTCTGGGAGAGGATCCGTCCGCGCAGCGGTTCCAGCTCCGGCTCCAGGGAGGACCGTGCGGAGGCAAACCCCGCGGACCGGGCCGCTTCCCCCACCTTCATGTCCGGCAGCGGGCCGGCGTGTTCAACGGAGGCCAGGGCCTGGGCGCCCTGCCATTGGAGGGCGCGCGGGGAATCCTCCAGGAGGCCCTTGTGCGCGGAGAGCGCCTTCTCATCCGGCCAGGCGCGAACAAGCGTGCGCTGGACGGTGGTCACCTCCAACCACCGGCGCAGGGTCCCCGAACCCCGGCAGGGGCCGCAGCTCACGAGCCCTTTCGAGCAGCGAAGACACTTCTTCGTGCCCTTGCCTCGGCAATCCGAGCAGGTGACCATGCTGTAGTTCTTGCGGGCCCGGCTCATCCGCCTGCCGGAGCCGCCACAGCCGGAGCAATCCGCGCGCAAGGAGCCATCGCAGGTGGGGCAGGTGACCTGTCCCGCGCCCTGACAGGAGTCGCAGGACACGAGGTGCGACGACTGCTGCGCGAGGGCTTCGGGAGAGCCGCTCCATAGATCCAGCGTTTCGAGCCGGACGGGGGCGGAGGACCGGGAGTGCCGGCTCGTGTTCACGCCTCCCGCGTAGGCCTCCTCCGCCCAGGTGCCGGTGCGGACGGCGTACCGGGTGACGAGCCGCCCGTAACGGAGCACGGAGGTGTCTACCCGGGTGATGAGGTCCGCGAAGCCAAGGGGGCCCAGCCGCCAGCGCGCCCAGCGGATGGCCGCAGCCCGGGCCTTCGAGTCGATTCCCTCGTCCAGCATCGTGCGAACTCCCCCCGGAGCGTGGGTGCTGCGCATCGGGACGGAGCGAATCGGACCGCGCCAGGAAGGGACTTCCAATCCCCCGAATGGGGGAGGACGCGGGCGTGGTGGAAAAGAAAAAGCCCCGGAATCACTTGGGAAAGTGACTCCGGGGCTGCTTGATGGCCAGGGTCAGACTTGAACTGACTACCTGCGGATTATGAGACCGCCGCTCTAACCAGGTGAGCTACCTGGCCGTGAAGCCCCGCCCGTATACCGGGCCGGGGCCGTCACCGCAAGAACTTCGGACGGGGTGCCAGGGGCCCTTCCTGACGGGGCCGTGGGAGGGGGCGCCTCCCGGCGTTCGCCCCTGGACAGGCTGCCTGCCTGGGCGCCAGGGCTACTGGTAGCGCGCCACCCACAGGCTGTCGCCGTCCGCGGAAGTCTCGATCCACACCGCCGTGGCGTGCCCATTCAGGTCCATGGCCCCCGTGATGGCGCCCACGATGGCTCCCGGCGCGGACCGCAGGGGTTCCGGGGCCCGGAAGTTGCCAGGGGCGTATTGGTAGCTCGCCCAGGCCGTGTGGTCGGACTGGGCCCAGAAGGCGACCTGGTCACCGGCCGGGTCGGAGGCGAGCACGGGATAGCCGCCCAGCACGGTGCCTCCGAGCCGCGGGTTGTTCGGATCGACGCTGCGGTCGAAGCGCGGACGGATGTCCCAGTCGTCCTTCGCCGCGAGGTACACGCGCCCCTCGGCGGCTCCGGTCAGGGGCGGAGGGTGGGGGAGGTACAGCCAGCCGGCCAATGCATCGCCCGTGTTCGTCGCGATGACGATGGATGGGTTGAACATGCCTCCGTAATCGGAGATGTGCGAATCGATGCGCACGGAGGGCTGCCATGTGTTGCTCGCACGGTCGTAGCGGCGTGCGTCGATTCCCTGCATCAGTTTGCCGTCCAGCGTCGAAAGCTGCTGTGGCCAGACGGCGATCGCGTTGCCCGCCGCGTCCATGGCGATGGCGGGCGTCGAAGCCGCGCCGTAGTTCGTCCGGCTCAGGATCGAGTCGCTACACCACTGGAGCTTGTCGGCGTTGAACGCACTGCCATGAATGGCCTGGGTCCCGCGAGCATCCGCCTGCTGCCACTGCACGAGCACACTGCCGTTCGCGTCGAGGGCGGCGGCGGGCCAGAGCGACGGGGTGTCACGCGCCGAGTTGAGGGGCACCGGCGGCTGGATCCACCGGTCGCTGGCCACCGCGTAGCGCATGGCCATCACCCGGTGCTCGGCGGGCTTGCACAGCGTCTTGCAGAGCGTGGTCCAGACGAGGACAGCGTCGCCCGTGGGGGACATGGCCAGCCGCAGGGTGGGGGTGTCGTCCAGGGGGAACGTGAGCTGTAGCGCGGGGCTCCATTGGCCCGTCGCCGCCGCAAAGCGGCTCGCGAAGAGGGTGTCGCCGGCCGGGGTCTGCTGGAGCCAGACAGCGATGGCATTGCCCTGCTCATCCGCGGCCAGACTGCTCCGGAGTACGTGGCCGGGTTGGGATTGGAGCGGCTGCTCGGGCGTCCATGTGTCGGACGTGGCGGCATAGCGGCTGGCGTAGAGCGCCGTGTAGTCGTAGGGCGCGTTCTGCGTCGTGACATGCGCGAAGACGGCGATCGCGCTCCCGGAGGGGCCCGCCACCACGCGCGTGTGCTCCCAGGACAGCGACGGTCCGGTGGAGAGCCGCTGGGGCTTGCTCCAGTGCATGATGCTCGAAGCCCCCGCGATCGGACTGTGCGGGGAGGGGGGCGTCCCCAGGGGGCAGGTCGCGCACCCGAGCTCACACAGCATCAATCCCATCACAAACAGCACGACGCAACGGGAATGGACTCTCATGGGGACAGCGCCTGGATCTACTCCCTGTCCCCCTGATGGGGTCAGTGTCCGCGAGTCCCCTCCGCGTGATCAGAAGGCAACGGCTGGGGCCCTGGCGCCCGAGCCGTCTTCACTCCCGTCGCTCCGTCCCACGCTGGCGGAGCAGCGCCGCGGCCCGGGTCCGGACGCTGGCCATGGGGTGCTCGCGGGCGGCCTCCTCCAATGAGGGCACCGCGGCCTCGCCCAGGTCCTTGCGGAGGAAGTCCTCGCAGGTGCCGTGGAACCGGTCGCTGACGAGGCAGCGGATGGCGTCCTGGATGACGACCGGCGCGTTGCGGTACGCGGCGTCATTGCGCAGCGCCGCCCGGTAGGCCGCCACGCCATCCACCCAGCGGAGGTTGTCGAAGTCGACGTTCCCCTCCAGGTAGCGGACGTAGGCGCTCGTCGGGTACTTCGCCGCCAGCTTCTTCAACGCCGCCAGGGCCGCGTCCCGCCGCTGCGCCTTGATCAACCGATGGACGTCGTCGATGCCCGGGAGCTGCTCCACGACGGGCTGCCAGGCCGTGGCGCGCGGAGGAGCCTCCGCCCGTGCTTCTTCTTCCACCGGGGCCTTGGGCGACGGGCGCTCCGGGGACACCGGCGCCGGGCCCGCGGACCTGGACATCAACGCCCACCCGCCAAGACCCACCGCGACCACGGAGAGCACGACGGCGCCTCCCACCACCCGGCGCGAGCGGCCCCGGGCGGGCGGGGCCGTACCGGGGCCAGAGCGGACCGTGGCCTCGGACTCCTCCTTCCTGGCCACGGCTTCCGTCGGAGCCACCGGCAGGGGTTCCGGAGCGCGGGCTTCGGCCTGAACGCCCACCGGCGTCGCGCGGGGCTGCGCCCGGGCGTTCCGGGTCGCGAGCACCTCCTCTTTGGGACGTGACGGCGTGGGCGAGGAGGCACGCACCGCCCCCGGTGCATCGCCGGCCACGGGCGCCACGGAGCGCACCTCCGGACCTGTCCCGGCCCCTTCCAGCGCGGCCAGGAACTCCGTGGCGGACTGGAAGCGATCCCCCGGGGCCTTCTCCATCGCCTTCGCCAGCGTCGCTTCGAGCTCCGCGTTGAAGCCCGCGTCAGGGGCGGCGTCGCGCAACCGGGGCGGCGTCACCTCGCGCTGCATGCGCAGCAGCTCCGCGTTGCTGGTGGCGTTGAAGGGCTTCTTCCCGGTGAGCAGCTCGTAGAGCAGCACGCCGGTGGCGTACAGGTCCGTGGGCGGACCCACCGGCTCGCCGTGGATCTGCTCCGGGGCCATGTAGGACGGAGTCCCGAGCATCATCCCCGACGTGAGGCCCGTCACCTCGTCGCGCAGCTTGGCGAGCCCGAAGTCGAGGATGCGCACCTGCTCCCCGAGCCCCACGGCGTGGGTGACGATGATGTTCTCGGGCTTGATGTCGCGGTGGATGATGCCCTGGTCGTGCGCATGGGCCAGCCCCGCGAGCACCTGCCGCACGGCGCTCAGGGCCCGGGCCGGCGGCAGCGGGCCGTCGCGCAGCAGCGCCCGCAGCGTCTCGCCGGTGACGAAGTCCATGACCATGTACGGCGACTCCTGATCCACGCCGAAGTCGATGACCGACACGCAGCACGGATGGGTGAGGCGGCTCATCGCGCGCGCCTCCACCTGGAAGCGCTTGCGGAAGTCGTCATCCCGCGCCGCCCACGCGTGCAGGAACTTGATGGCGACGGGCTTGCCCACCTCCAGCCGCTCGCCCCGGTACACCATGCCCATGCCACCGGCGGCGAGCCGCTCGATGATGCGGTAGCGCTCCTGCAAAACCGAGCCGATGCGAGGATCCGTCACGGCCGTGGGCTCATTCATGGGCGCGCACGATAACAAGTGCAGGCGCGAAACCGATGCTCACCTGTCGTCGGTTCGTCCACACACGCGCGGTGGAACGTCCGGCCTCGGCTTGGACTCCCGCGAGGATGAAGCGCCTGGAACGGTGGAGACAGAAGGTCCGGCAGCTCAAGACGGAGGTGGCGGCGCTCTTCATCGCGGCCCGGCACCCCGGCGTCCCCTGGTACGCGAAGCTCCTCGCGGCCGCAGTGGTCGCCTACGCCCTGAGCCCCGTGGACGCTGCTGGATGCGGCGACGCGCGGTGACCGCGTGGCTCGGGCCGGGTGACCCAGGTAGAGTCGGGGCGGTGGCTCCGCGGCCCTCGGCTGGCCTGAGACTCCTTTCCGAACCTTTGGAGATGAAGTGACGCTCGCACCGCTTCTTGTCGTCGTCCTCGCATCGACCGCGCCCTCGGCTGACGTGCCGCGCTCGGGCTATTTCGGTGCGGGAGTCAATCTGGAGCCCCTGGCAGTGGGGCCCGTGCAGGCGTTCTCGGGAGGCCGAGCGGCGGTAGGCATCAGCCTCCAGGCCGCGCTCCAGGTGGATCTCGGTACCCGGTGGGCGTTCCGCCTGCCGCTGGAGCTGGGGGCAGGCGGCTCCGGGGACTCCACCTTCTCCGAGCTGGGCCTCACGCCGGGGCTGCTCTACCGCTGGCGCTCCGATGCGGACCAGCGATGGGTTCCGTATCTCGGCGGCGGGCTGAAGCTCGGAGCCGCTGGAGCGGGCAGGGCGTTTCTGGGGCTCCCGCTCGTCACCACCGTGCAATCGCTCGACCTCGACTTCGATGACGACGACGGCGATTCCGATGATCCCAACTTCGAGTCACGCCTGGGCGCCTTCCCGGAGGTCTGGGCCGGGGTGGAGTGGCACCCCAACCGGTGGTTCGCGCTCAACCTGGGCGTTGCCTATACCTACGTGCGGCTGCTCGGCACGAGCGTTCATCTGCTGCATGAACGGGTGGGCGTGCGGTTCTCCCTCTAGCGAGGCTGCCACGCGGAGGGCGGGCTCGTCAGCGCTGCTGCTGACCGGGCGAGGATGGCTGCCCCTGTTGTGGGGTGCCGCTTCCGCTCATGCAGTGCTGCATCCTCTCCGCCATGCGCTGGACGTCGTCGACCTGACTGGGGTCCTTCGCGGTGAGCCGCAGGACGGCCCCTGTCGGCGTCTGCTCCACCTTCACGTCCGCCTTTCCGCGCATGGGGCAGCTCATTCCCGCTCCGCCCATGCCATGGCCCATCATCCCGCAGGGGCAGCCAGTCTGCTGCTGCGCGGGTGCGTTCGTCTGGCGCCCGGGGCTCGGAGTGCCTTGGGCTCCGGCGAGCGGTCCGAAGAGCAGCCCCGTGGTGACGAGCAGACCGTATCCAAGCTTCCTCATGGCAATGCCTCCCAGGTTTGAACTTCCCCAGGGAAAAGCTGCTGCCGGCGCTGGAGGATGGCCTGCCCGAGCGATCGGAGGACGGCGGTGTAGGCGGTGGATTGCCGTCTGAATCCCTGGCGGAGACGTGAGGTGGTGAACCTCATGGACCGCGGGACATCGACAGGGGGCCTCATCCTGGCTGCCATCGCGGCATGGCCACGAGGTCCCCATGAGCACCCGAACCCTTGAGACCGAGCACGCTGGAGGTCCTCCCGAGGCAGGAGGGCCGGGAACCCTGACCCGGCGAAGCATGCTGGCGACAGCGGGCGCCACGCTCACGGGGGGCGCCATGCTGCTGAGCGGCTCGGCGGCCCATGCCCGGTCGGAAGTCCCGGGGCCTCACGAGGGCTCTACCGCAAGCACGAGCCCACGACAGGCGCGGCAAGACTGGCTGCGCCCCGGGATGCCCGGCCGGGACTACCGGCCCGTGGTGGTGCCCAATGGCTCCAAGCTGCCGTGGAAGGTGGTGGATGGCGCGAAGGTCTTCCACCTGGTCGCCGAGGAGGTGGAGCACGAGTTCGCGCCCGGTCTGAAGGCCTCCTGCTGGGGCTACAACGGCCGGGTCCACGGGCCCACCCTCGAGGCGGTGGAGGGGGACCGGGTGCGCATCTACGTCACCAACCGGCTGCCCGCGCCCACCACCGTGCACTGGCACGGCATCCTGTTGCCCAACGGCATGGACGGCGTGGGCGGCCTCAACCAGAAGTCCATCGCCCCGGGTGAGACGTTCCAGTACGAGTTCACCCTGCGTCAGTCAGGGACGAACATGTACCACTCGCACCATGACGAGATGACGCAGATCGGCCTCGGCATGACGGGCATGTTCGTCATCCACCCGCGTCGGCCCACGGGGCCCCGCATCGACCGGGACTTCGTCATCCTGCTGCATGAGTGGCGCATCGACGCAGGCACCAGCCGGCCCAATCCGAACGAGATGACGGACTTCAACGTGCTCACCATGAACGCGAAGGCGTTCCCGGGCACGGAGCCGCTCGTCGTCCGCCAGGGGGAGCGGGTGCGCATCCGGCTCGGCAACCTGAGCCCGCAGAATCACCACCCCATCCACCTGCATGGCTTTCACTTCCGCATCACCGAGACTGACGCCGGGCGTGTCCCCGAGTCCGCGCAGCAGCCGGAGACGACGGTGCTCGTCCCCGTGGGCAGCGCACGCGCCATCGAGTTCGTGGCGGACGCGCCCGGCGACTGGGCCCTGCATTGCCATATGACCCATCACATGATGAACCAGATGGGCCATGGCTTCCCCAACATGATTGGCGTGAAGCCGGGGGCGCTGGACGCGAAGGTGCGCGCGCTGCTGCCCGGCTACATGATGATGGGCCAGTCGGGCATGGCGCAGATGGGGGAGATGGGGATGCCTGTCCCGTCCAACTCCATCCCCATGATGGGACACCAGGGCAAGCACGACTACATCACCATGGGCGGCATGTTCACCGTGCTCAAGGTCCGCGAGCGCCTGGACGGAGACAAGGACCCGGGCTGGTATGACAACCCGCCCGGCACCTTGGCCCAGGCGGCGAGCACGGACGCGCTGCGCCGGGACGGCATCGACGTGGAGGCCCCGGCTCCGGTGGAGCCCGGCTCACCGGCTTGAGGCTGGAACGGGCTTCCGGGCAGGCTGGAGGGCCATGGCCCCCACCACCTTCCGCGTCGCCCGTGCCGCCGACCTGCCCACCATTCTCAAGCTGCTCGCGGATGACGCCGTCGCGCAGGCTCGCACCGGCTACACGGCGGAGGTCAGCCCGTCCGTCCAGGCTGCGTTCGACGAAATCACCGCCGACCCGAACAACGAGCTCATCGTGGGCGAGCAGGACGGGCAGGTCGTCGCCACGTTGCAGCTCACGTACATCCCGGGCCTGAGCCGGGGCGGGATGCGGCGGGCGTTGGTGGAGGCGGTGCGCGTGCGCTCGGACCTGCGGGGGCAGCGCATTGGCGAGGCGTTGATGGTGGACGCCATGGAGCGCTCACGGGCCCGGGGCTGCGGCCTGATGCAGCTCACGACGGACAAGCTCCGCCACGAAGCCCACCGCTTCTACGCGCGGCTGGGGTTCGTGGCGAGCCACGAGGGCATGAAGCGCCCCCTGTGAATCACGGCTGCGGCTGCACGGCGGCGGGGTCCATCCAGAACGGCTCCCACTGGTGGCCATCCAGGTCGCAGAAGCTGCGCTGGTACATCATTCCCATGTCCGTCTTCTCCTTGGTCTCCTTCGCGCCCGCCGCCAGCGCCTTCTCCATCAGTGCGTCCACGGCGGCGCGGTTCTCCTGGGACAGGGCGATGAGCACCTCCGTCGTCTTCGTGGCGTCCGCGACCTCCTTCGGGGTGAACGTCTTGAAGAAGGGCTTCACCAGCAGCATCACGTAGATGTCCTCGCTGATGACCATGCACGTGGCGTTGGCGTCGGTGAACTGGGGGTTGAACGTGTAGCCCAGCTTCGTGAAGAAACCGACCGCGCGGTCCAGCGACTCGACGGGGAGGTTGACGAAGATCTTGGTGCCCATGGTGCGTCTCCTGGCGGAAGAAGGGGATGAGGTGAACGTCGCCTTCATCCACGCGACGAACGCGCCCCGGTGGGATCGACACCGGATTTATTTTCCCCCGCGCCGCCGCCAACCCGCCGGAATCACAGCACCTTGCCGGGGTTGAGCAGGCCCAGCGGGTCGAGCGCGCCCTTGATTGCCTGGTGAAGACGCAGCGTCTCCGGGCCCAACTGCGCGGCCAGGAAGCCGCGCTTGAGGGAACCCACGCCGTGCTCGCCCGTGATGGTGCCTCCCAGGGCCAGCGCCGCGTGCAGGATGGCGTCGAACGCTTCCTTCGCCCGTGCCAGCGCCGCCGGATCCTTCCGGTCGAAGACGACGGTGGGGTGCATGTTCCCGTCGCCCGCGTGCCCGAACGTCCCGATGAGGACCCCGTGCTCCTGCGCGATACGCTCCACCGCCGCGAGCAGCTCCGGGATGCGCACGACGGGCACGCCCACGTCATCCAGCAGCGTGGCGCCGCGCTGCTCCAGCGCCGGGAAGGCGAAGCGCCGGGCGCCCATGAGCAGCTCGCCCTCGGTCTCGTCGGCGGTGCTCATCACGGTGGTCGCGCCGGCCCGCTCACAGGCCGCGACCATCAACGCCAGCTCCTCTTCGCCCTGCACTCCGCCCGCGTCGGAGCGCGCGATGAGCAGGGCCTCCGCGGTGACGTCCAGGCCCATGGGCTTCCAGTCCTCGACGGCGCGCACGGTGGTGCGGTCCATCAGCTCCAGCACGGACGGGCGCGAGCGCTCCATGATGTCGCAGACGGCCGTGCCCGCGCTGAGCAGCGTGGGGAACGCGGCCACCAGCGTCGTCGCCTTCGGCGGCCGGGGCCGCAGCCGCAGCGTCGCCTCCGTGAGGACGCCCAGCGTGCCCTCCGAACCGATGAAGAGGCGCGTCAGGTCATAGCCCGCCACGTTCTTCACCGTCCGCCCGCCGGTGCGCACCACGGTGCCGTCCGCGAGCACCGCCTCCAACCCCAGCACCGCGTCACCCGTCACGCCGTACTTCACGCAGCACAGGCCCCCCGCGTTGGTGGCCAGGTTGCCGCCGATGGACGAGAACTCCCAGCTCGCGGGATCCGGCGCGTACCAGAGGCCCTGCTCCGCGGCGGCGGCCTTCACCGCGCCGTTGAGCGCGCCGGGCTGGACGACGGCCAGCAGGCCGCGCCGGTCCACCTCCAGGATGCGGTTCATCCGCATGAGCGACAGGACGATGCAGCCGTCGCTCGCGTTCGCGCCCCCCGACAGGCCCGAGCCCGCGCCCCGGGGCACCACCGGCACGCGCAGCGCCGTGGCCACGCGCAGCACGGCCTGCACTTCGGACGTGGACCCGGGCCGCACCAGCACCCTCGGCATGCCCGAGGGCGCCCACTCCGCCTGGTCGCGCCGGTGCGCCGCGAGCACGTCGGGATCCGTGACGACCGCCTCCGCCGGCAACACCTCCGCCAGCGCTCGCTCCACGTCGACCGTCATGAGGGCCTCCCAGGCTCTGGACCGTGAGCATGCCCCGGAGCCGGGGCCGCTTCATCGCGCTGTGTGACATTCAGGTGACGGCCAGGAGGGCCTCGCGCGTTCCACCTGCCTTCGAGGGAGGCTGGTCCCCAAGTAGGCGGCCATGAAACAATCCGTAACACCGCGGGTCCGAATGGCACGGTTCGAGGAGGCGGTACAGCGCATGAAACTTCTGCTCGTCGAGGACGAGGCGAAGATGGTGCTCCTGCTTCGCAAGGGCCTGGGGGAGGAGGGGCACGCCCTGGATGTCTGTTCCCGGGGCTGCGAGGCGCTCGCGTTGGGCAGCCCGGAGTCCTACGACGTCATCGTCCTCGACTGGTCGCTGCCGGACACGGATGGCATGACGCTGCTCAAGGGCTGGCGCGAGGCCGGCGTGCGCACCCCGGTGCTGATGCTGACCGCGCGGGGCACCACCGCCGACAAGGTGAAGGGCCTTCGCTCTGGCGCGGATGACTACCTGGTCAAGCCCTTCGACTTCGAGGAGCTGCTCGCGCGGCTGGAGGTCCTGGGGCGCCGAGGTGACACAAAGGACGGCGTGGTGCGCCTGGGGGAGCTGGTGCTGGAGCCCGGCCGGCGCGTCCTGCGCATCGGCTCGCGGGAGGAGTCGCTCACCGCGCGCGAGTTCGCCCTCTTCAGCGCCCTGGCTCGACACCCCGGTGAGCCCCAGGTGCGGGCGCGGCTGATGGAGCAGACCTGGGGGCCGGACTTCGACGGCAGCGCCAACGTGCTCGACGTGTACGTGGGCTACCTGCGCACGAAGCTGGAGCGGCTGGGGGCCGCGCACGTGTCCATCCGCTCCGTGCGGGGCGTGGGCTACAAGCTCGTGGTCGCGCCGTCCGGCGGCCACCCCGCATGAGGCTGGCGCGGCGCTTGTGGTTGCACGGGGCCCTGCTGCCCGCGCTGGCCACGTTGGGCGCGCTGGCGGTGGCGGGGCAGTTGTTCCGCGCGGACCTGGAGCGCTCGTTGGATCGCGCGCTGCTGGCGCAGGCCGCGGTGGAGAGCGTGAGCCTCTTCGACGGTCCCGGGCAGAAGGTCCACCTCCACATGGCCGTCTCTCCGCTGGTGGAGCAGGTGCGCCCCTTCGCCCCGCAGGGCTACCTCTATCAATCGGATGGACGGCTCGTGATGCGCTATCCGCCGGTCTCCGAGGGCGCGCCCGAGCCGCCGCGCCGCGTGCCGGGCACCCGGGAGGGTGAGCCCACGCTGACCACCGAGGTGTCCCCGGACGGAAGCCGATGGCGCGAGGTCATGGTGAACGTGCGGTCGCCGCAAGGGGAGTGGTACGGGCTGCGGCTGCTGGCCTCGCTGGGACAGGTGGACCGCTCGGTGGATTCGTTCTTCCGGATGGCGTTCTCCCTGACGGCGGTGATGGGCGGGGCGCTGCTCATCGTGCAGACCCTGCTGGCACGCCGGCTGTCACGGCGGCTGGCGGCCATCGCCCGGAACCTGGAGCGGCTGCGCGAAGGAGACTTCACGCTGTCCCCGGCGGAGGGCCCGGGCACCGACGAGATAGGCCAGGTGGGCGCGGCGCTCCGCGAGGCCACGGCCCGCGTGCGCGGCGCGCGCGAGGCGCAGGAGCGGCTCATCGCGAACGCGGCGCATGAGCTGCGCACGCCGTTGGCGCTGATGCGCACCAGCCTGGACCTGGCGCTGCGGCGCGAGCGGAGCGCGGAGGTGTTGCGCGTCGCGCTCCAGGACGCGCGCACGGAGGTGGACCGGCTGGCGGTGCTGGCGGACTCGCTGCTGGACATGGCCACGGCGGGGCGCGGTGCGTGGGATTGGAAGAAGGGCGACTTGGCCCTGCTCCTGACGCAGGCGGTGGAGGGGGCCCGCGCGGCGGCCGAGCAGCGGGGGCTGCTCATCCACCTGGACGCGCCCGCCGGGGTGGAGGCCCCGTTCGACGCGGGCAGCCTGCGGCAGGCCGTGGACAACCTCCTGGGCAACGCCCTCAAGTTCGCCCCGAAGGGTGGGGACATCCACGTCCGGCTCGCGGAGGAGTCGGGACGCCTCCGCGTGAGCGTGCGGGACACCGGCCCGGGCATTCCCCTGGCGGAGCACGACGCGGTGTTCGAACCCTTCCACCGCGTCGCTGGCGCGGAGCCCAGCCCCGGAGCGGGGCTGGGCCTGGCCATCGTGCGCGAGGTCGCGCGGCGGCATGGGGGACGGGCCTATGTCGCGCCCGGGACGGCTCCCGGAGCGGAGCTCGTGCTGGAGCTGCCGGTGGTGGCTCCCGGGGACGAGCGGGCCTCAGGGTGAGAGGGGAATCCAATCCGACGCGGCCCGCAGGCGCCCCGTCGCTGCCTCCAGCGTCGCGAGCTGCGCGCCCTGGACGCCGACCCGCCGGTTCACGCCGAAGCTGACTGGCGGAGAGACCCCGGTGTCGAAGTCGCGCAGGGACTCCAGTTGTTGTTGCAGGCTCGCGCGCGTGAGGTCCGCGCCCGCGCGGGTGACGGCCTCCACCAACACCCTCGCGGCGGCGTAGGCCCCCAACTGGAAGGCGGTGTGGCCGGGCTTCATGCCGTGCCGGTCCATGAACGCGGTCAGCGCCTCCAGGTCGGGCGCGTGCTCGCCCAGCCCCACGGGGGACAGGAACGTGACCTGGCCCCCCGTGTGCTCCGGCCGCCGGGGATCCGCGAGCGCCGCCGGGGCGAACACCGGCACCGTCAGCGCGCGGGCGGCCAGCGTCCTCAAGAGCGTGGCCAGCCCGTCGGACGTGCCGGTGTACAGCACCGCGAAGGGGGCGGGCCCCGGCTCCGCTTCATCCAGCGCGAGGCCCCAGTCCAGCGGCGTGGCCAGCTCCCGCCGCCCCGCCTCCGCGCTCACGGCCTGCCACCACGCGCGGCCGGCCTCGTCGTCCGGGTGCACCACCGCGAGCGGCTGCCGGCGCAGCCGGGGCTCCCCCGTGCTGGCCAGGTGCTGCACCGCGAGCCGGGCGAGCATGGAGGGCTCCGGGTAGAGGAGGAACACCGGCTCCTCGTCCGGCGGCGGCCCCGGCTCCAGCGGGAGGGGCAGCACCAGCGGCACGCCTTCGCGCTCCAGCCTCGCGTCGGACGCGAGCCGCGCGGGGCGGAGGCTGGCCACCAGCGCGAAGACGTCCCGCTCCAGCAGCCGCGCGGTGGCGTCCGTGCCCGAGGGGGAGGCGGCCGTCGCGTACAGCGCCGCGTCGTCCTCCACCACCAGCACCAGCCTGCGCCGGAAGATGCCGCCGCGCGCGTTCACGTCCGCGAACACCGCGCGCACCACCGCTTGGATCTCCTGCCCCAGCGGCGCCAGCGGCCCCGTCAACGGCAGCGCCGCGCCCACCGTGAGCGTCGTCGCGGAGAGGCCGGGATCCGGCGCCGCGTCCAGCGCCTGGAGGTAGCCGAGCAGGGCGTCCGCGTCCGCCTTCGCGAGCGCGTAGCGCGGCATGGCTACGCCCAGGGGACGGCCGCTGGCGGAGACGCCCTCCGTGATGGCGCGCAGCAACGTGGCGCGCGTGTACGCGGGGCGGGAGCGGTCCTCGATGTCCTCCAGCCCCACCGCGCGCGCGTGCTGGAGCGAGCCGGGCGTGATGTCCGGCACCTCCACGCCGCCCTCGCGGCTGCCCCGCCCGGAGGGCCCGTGGCAGCGGGCGCACGCGGCGACGGCGCCCTCCAGCTCCACCCGCTCCGGCCCCAGGAAGCCGGTGAGCGGCGAGCCCTGGGGGGACTGGCCCCGCTGGAAGAAGGCGCGCCCGCGCTTCACCTCTTCGGGCGTCGCGGCCCGCGGAGGTGCCTCGCGCCTGCAACCGGCCCCCAGCAGTCCGGCCACGAGCGCCAGCACCACGCTCCATCCGGCTCCCGTTGCGCCACCGCGCTCTTGCCGCATGCCGTGCTCCCTCACCGGGGATCGTTCAGGTGTTCCACCGCGGCGACGATGTTGTCCGCCATCGCCATGGCCGGGGACTTGACCCACATGCCCGTGGAGGCGTCGCCGATGAGCAGCGTCGTGTTGTGCTCGTCCGGCTTCTCCGCGTAGCCGCCGAGCTTCTTCAGCACGAGCGTGATGTTCTCCCGCGAGCCGGTGAGGAAGTACCACCCCGGCTGCGCGCCGAACTTCTTCGCGAACTTCGCCAGGCTCCGGGGGGTGTCGTTGGTGGGGTCCACGGAGAGCGTCAGCATGTGCACGTCCTTGCCCATGCGCGCCGAGAGCTTCTTCTGCACCTCCGCCAGGTGCTGGGTGATGGGGGAGCACGCGCCCTTGCACGACGTGAACGCGAAGTTGATGAGCACCGTCCGGCCCCGCACCAGGTCCTCGTAGAAGCGGTGCGTCTTGCCGTGCTGATCCACCAGCTCCGTGTTGGTGAAGTACTTCGCCGCCGCGGCGTCCTGGGCGGCCGTGCCGTCCACGGCCGCCAGCTCCGGCGGCGCGGCGGAGGACGCCTGCGCCTCCTTCACCGCCTCCACGATGCGCGAGGGGCTGCCCAGCCCGTCCACGCGCGTCCACCGGCTGGTGAGCGCGTTGCCCACGAGCACGAGCGGCCGGTGCGACTCCTTGTCCGGGACATACCCGCCCAGCGCCACCAGCGCCTCCTTCACCTTCGCGGGCTCTCCGGTGAGGAAGGACCAGTCCGGGCCCGGATGGAAGGGCTCCGCGAACTTCGCCAGCCGCTCCGGCGTGTCGTTGTTCACGTCCAGCGTGATGGAGATGAAGCGCACGTTGGCGCCGCGCCCCAGTTGCTGGCGCGCCCGGTCGAGCGTCGCCGTCACCGGCGTGCAGATGGTCTTGCAGCGCGTGAAGATGAAGTTGATGGCCACGGTCTGCCCGCGCACCAGGTCCGACCACAGCTTCACCTGCCGGCCGTGCTGATCCACCAGCGTCACGTCCGGCACCGTCACGTCCAGCGACGCGGGGGCCGCGGGCGGGGAGGGGAGCGGCACGCGCGCGTCCTCTTGCGCGTGCGCGAGCGGCGCGCACGCCAGCGCCAGGGCGAATACCGCCTGCTTCAGGGTCGGAATCATCATGGGGTGGACTCGGAGGTGACGGCGGCCGCGAGCGGGGACGACACGCCGAGGGTGGAGGTGGGCAGGCGGCCGAGGTCCAGCCCCCGGCCCTCCACGCCCACCACGAACTTGTACTGGCCCGGCGACGGCGGCCGGAAGTCGACCTCGAACACGCCATCCGCGACGCGCCGGGGTTCGGTGCGCACCTGCCAGGTGCCGGGCGTGCGGAACAGCAGCACGCGGATCTCCTCCGGCGCCACCGCGGGCGCGCCCGTGCCGGCGGTGGGCTCCAGGCGGAAGCGCAGCGGCACCGTCTCTTCCGGCGCGTACGTCCGCTTCGCGTCGAACTCCGGCGTGAGCTTCAAGGGCAGCGTCTTCGCGAGCGACGCGTCCAGCGGGACCTGGCCCACCTTCCACTCCAGGCACGCCACGACCCGGGGGTTGTCCAGCAGCAACTGGACGTCATAGGTGCCGTTCTCGCGCACGCTGCCCCGGGCGGTGAAGACGCCGGGCTCCACCTCGCGCAGTGAGCGGTCCAACACCTTCACCGCGCGGGGCTCGCGGCCGTAGTTCAGGTGCGTGCCGCGTGGGGCCATCATGCCCTCCTGGTAGAGGAACAGCGCGCGGTCCGCGTTGCCCGCGATGATGACGCCATTGCCCTCCGGCAGCGGCGCGATGGGGTCCGAGCGGCCCAGCTCCCGTGCGTCGGCGGCGGGGCGCTGCCCCGCGGTGATGTGCACCTGGGCGGGCGTGCCGGTGCCCTCCAGCGTCTTCAGCTCCACCAGCGTCACGCGGCTGTCGGTGGTGTTGCGCACGTAGGCGAAGGCGTCCGTGAACACGACGGAGTCCGGCGCGGAGAAGCCGGTGAGCGTGTGGGCCACCTGGCCGGAGGCCGCGTCCAGGATGTCCACCGTGTGGGTGTCCCGGTGCACCAGGAAGGCCCAGCGGCCGGTGTTGTCGAAGCGCAGCGCGTCCAGGCCGCCCTTCACCGGGATGCGGCGCGACACCTCGCGCCGCGCGGCGTCCACCACCACCACCTCCCGCGCCCCGGGCCTTGAAGCGAAGAGGGCCCGGGCCACGTCGCTCCAGGCCAGCGCTGTGACGCCCGCGCCCACCTCCACCCGGCCCAGCACCTCGCCGGAGGCCACGTCCAGCGCCGTCAGCGCCGTGGCGTCGCGGGCGGAGACCCAGGCGGTGCGTCCGCTGTCGGAGAAGCCGAAGGCATGCGGGCCCGGCCCCACGTCCACCGGGTCGCGCACGGCGTGCGCGGGCGTGTCGATGACGCTCACCGTGCCGTCGCCGTCGTTGCTCACCCACGCGGTGAGGCCATCCGGGGACAGCGCGATGCGCCCCGGCTGGCTCCCCACGCGCAGCGGGCGTGTCACCACGAAGCGCTGGGTGTCCACCACGGACACGGTGTCCTGCGCCGGCACCGTCACGTACAGCGCGGAGCGGTCCGGCAGCAGCGCCCAGTCCGCCGCCCCGCCGCCCACGGAGACCAGGTGCTGGAGCTTCGTGCGGTCGAAGGCGATCTGCGGGTTGATGACGGACACCGTCTGGTCGTGATTGAGCGTGAGGAACCAGTACGCGTTGAAGTCCACGTCCGCCTGCGCGGACAGCAACCCGCCCAGATACGAGCGCACCCGCGCCTTGCACGCGGCGTCGTCCGGAGCAGGCTCGCCCGGGGGGCGCAGGCGCATCCACGCCAGGGGGCGGCGCCCCGCCAGCGGCTCTCCCGTGCGGGCATCCGTGACGGCGACGCGGGCGAGCGCCTGGAGCGGCGAGCCCTGCTCGGCCTCCATCCGCCGGGGCATCAACGTCAGGTCGAACGCGAGCGACACCCCGTCGCGCGTCACCTTCGCGGCGGGCGCGGTGAGGGGCGCGGGCCGCGAGCCCCCAGGCTCGGAGGACTCGGAGGGCTCGGAGGGTTGGGCGGGGGCCCGCGTGAGAAAGGCATGTCCCCCCACGGCGAGGAGGCCCGTGGACAGCAGACCGGCGGTGGCGAAAACGAAGGGCTTGCGCATGGGCGGTTTGAAGCGGTGAGGCCAGGAAGGAAGGAGGGGCGGCGCGAGGGGAAGAAGAGGCCTTCCACCGCTCGCGCCGCCCGGGGCGGGCTCCCGGGGCTACTCCACCCGGTACACGCCCCACAGACCGCCGCTGCTCCAGAGGAAGCTGGGCATGTCGCGGTACAGGTAGTCCCCCGTGACGCCGTAGGCACCGCCCGCGCCGTACTCCGGGACGATGTTCCAGTGGTGCATCACCGAAGAGCCCCCTTGCGTGGAGATGACCGGCGACGTGGCGTTGGGGCCCATCACCCGCGACTGCGCGCCCTCGGCCCACGGGTTGCGGCGCCACTCCGCGCCATGGATGGCGAAGGCGTGCTGCCGCGAGTGGCCGGACGGCTGTCCCACGCGCCAGCGCACCGGCTCACCGACCTTCGCGGTGAACACCGGCGTGGCCGGGTCACCATGAGTGGCGGAGCTGAGGATGGCGGTGAGGTCGTAGTTGTTCGTGTCCTCCGGCGGCGTCTGCGGAGGCACCCCCAGGCGGGCCCACAGGGGCTCGGTGCGGTAGTTGAAGCCCTTCTGGCCGGTGTCCTGCGAGTCGTCGATGCCGCTGGTGTTGCGCAGCGCGGTGCCGCTGTTCAGGCCGCTGGTGCCGGAGTCCTGGAAGCGGGGGTTGTCGGTGTGCAGGCCCAGGTCGTCCTGGTAGAGCAGGACGAACTCGCGGAACGTCTGCTTGCCGCCGTCCGGGCGCGTGTAGCGCACGCGCGCCTGCGCGTCCGTGCCGGGGTCGGTGCTCCAGTCCGCGTCCTTCGGCTCGATGACCAGCGCGCCGATGCCGCCGTGCATGCCGTGGTTCACCACGTCCGCCATGTTGCGCAGGTTGACGATGCCGAACTCCATGGGCGTCACCTGGCCCACCGGGTACGGCGACGTCCAGGGGGAGCTCTTGAACTCGCCCGCGAACCAGCGGTACGTGCGCGTCGCGCCCGGCGGCACCGTCTGCTGGGCGTTGAGGCCCACGTTCGCGCCGTCGTCCGTGTTCACGTCCACGTTGACCAACTGCGGGTGCAGCGAGACGTGGTTGGACATCCGCGTCTGGTTGACGTTGAAGCTGGACGTGATGGCCGAGTGGTGCGCCCACACGTCCTTCTTCGTGGGCACCGTCGCGGGCAGCCGGTTCGTCAGCACCACCTGCACGCACTCGCCGGCCCGCGCGCGGAGGATGAGCGGCTCCGGCGCGCGCTTGCCCAGCTTCAGGTCGGACAGGTACTCGTCGCGGGCGAAGATGACCGCGTCCGGATCATAGAAGCCGTACTTGCTGTTGTAGACGAGCCTGCCGCCGGGCAGCCAGTTGCGCGAGTCGATGGCGGACACCGTGTACAGCCGCACCGGCGCGTTGCGGGGGCACGAGTCCACCTTCACCGGCTTGATGCCCAGCTTCCCGCTGCTCTCGTACTGGAGCACCAACTCGCGGTCGACTTTCAGCATCGCCTCGCGCTCCTCCAGCGCGAACGCGACGGTGCGCTGCTTCACCTCCTCGCCCTTCTCGTTGATTTCATAGGAGGCCTGGATGGTCTCGTCGTCCTCGCTCAGCCGGGGCAGGCCCGCGCGCTCCGGCATCTCCAGCAGCGACACGGGCGGGTAGGCCTGGAGCGGCTCCTTGCCTCCCGCGGACACCGCCAGATCCAGCCGCGGGTTCAGGTCCACCGCGAGCATCGCCACGTCCCCCAGCGAGCGCAGCCCCTTCTGCTTGTTGCGGTACGTGCGCAAGAGGCCCCACATGCCGTTCCACAGGTCTCCGTTGGACGCGCTCATGTAGAGGTAGTCCGCCGTCTCGTAGGTGCCGCCGATGGCGGGCAGGCCCCCGGTCAGCTCGAACTCGAAGTGCTCGGAGATGCCAATGGCCTGGGCGTTCTGGAAGCCACTGTTCGGGTCGCCTCCCTCGCGCAGCCACTTGTGTCCGTGCAGGCTGAAGCTGTGCTGCTCCTCCTGCGAGCCCTGGACCAAGCGGATCTTGATGCGGTCGCCCTCGTAGCCCGCCATCAGCGGGGTGTACGGGTCACCGTGGATGTCCGAGCGGAAGACGTTGGACATCTCCCCCGCCTTGGTGGCGAGCAGCTTGCGGGTGCCGCAGCGCGTGGAGCGCGAGGAGATGCGCACCGGGATGGGTTCGTTGCGGTAGTTGATCATCATGCCGCCCGGGTCCGCGGCGCTGATGGCCTCCGGCATGGCGACGGACTCGAAGCCGACCGCCCAGGGCAGCGCGTCCTCCTTGTAGTTGGGAGGGTTCACCGGCTGGCCGCACTCGTCGTAGAGCGGGTTGTAGTCCATGAAGCCCAGGGTGAACTCGCGGAAGCTCTGGCTGGGGTCCGCGGTGATGACGTCCGCGCGCCAACTGGTGGGGCCACCGTCCGCCACGCGCGAGCCGTAGTAGACGCCCGTGCGCGGGTCGCGCCACTTGGAGCCCTTGGGCTCCACGATGAGCGCGCCGAAGAAGCCGTGCTGCTGGTGCGACGACGGGCCGAAGTGATCATGCGTGAAGACCGTCTCCAGCGTGCGCTGCGGGGACGGGTCATCCGCCCACCAGCGCTGCACCGTGGTCTGCGCCGTGCCCGGCGCGCGGCTGATGCGCGGGTGCGACGCCGGGGCGCTGAGCGTCACCCGGGTGCCCGTCTCACCGGTGGCGCCGTCCGCCGCGAAGGCGCCGCCGGCCGCGTTGGCCAGGTGGATGCGCTCCGCCACGGTGTCGGAGGACAGCGTGCCGTCCTCGTAGTTCCAGCCGTTGCCCGCGCCGTCCGCCGACGTCACGTCGAACTTCACCAGGTGGATGTGCTGCCCGATGACGTCCGTGGGCGTGTAGATCTGGAACGCGTCCGGCTCCAGGTGCTTGGGGATGAGGTTGGTCGCGTAGAAGTTGATGCACTCGCCGGACTGGGCCCGGAAGAAGAAGGGCTCCGGCGGGCGCAGGCCGTCCTGGGTCGCGGGCACGTCCTCGTTGAGGACCATCAGCCGGGCCTGCGGGTCATGCCACCCGGCGCGGTTGATGCGCTGCAGGTCGATCTGGAGATAGGCCGCGCGGTAGTTGCGCACGCCCACGTTCTCCGGGCAGGGGTCCGCGAAGGGCGCGCCCGCCACCGGCTTGCGCCCGTTGACGGTGAACGTCCCGCTGCCGCCCAGCGGCGTGTAGGACGGGTAGCCGGCCGCCAGGTCGCCGTAGAGCGTGGTGACGCTGGAGGCGTTGGGGAAGCTCCCCGAGTGGAACGCCATGGCGCTCTGCTCCAGGGGGGTGCCGTTCTGCGGCAGCAGCTTGATGTTGAGCGCGGAGGGATCCACGTCGAAGCGGCCGGAGGCGCCGTACGTCACGGGGCCCACGGCGCGCGTGACGATGTGGCGGGGCAGGCCTCCGTCGAACTCCAGGTCCAGCGGCGCCTGCGGCGCGCGGCGGCCGGCCAGGCCCGCGATGTAGAAGGGGTAGCCGGGGAACGCCGGGCGCGTCACCGGCCGGCCGTTGGCGTCCGTGACGGTGGTGCTGGCGTAGGTGGGCATGGGCGGCATCGCCCGGTCGGGCAGCGGGACGACGGCGGGGTTGGGCGTGCCGTTCTTGATCTCCGCGTCCGGGAGGAGGCGGTCGCTCGTGCCTGCCTCGAAGACGTCGTGCACGCGCCACAGCGCCCACATGCCCTGCGCGAAGTGCGGGTACAGGTGGCAGTGGTGGATGGAGTCGCCCGCGGTGAAGTTGCGGTTGCCGGAGCCGCCGAAGTTGATGTCGTAGGTGAAGGCGGAGCCCGGCCCGACGGTCTGCGAGTCCAGGTAGTTGGACGCCTCCACGCTGGGGGAGAACTTCCACTGGTGGGCGTGGAGGTGGAAGACGTGCGTCTCCGCGGGGCCCGCGTGGATGTTGCGGATGCGCACCGGGTCTCCCAGGTAGCTGTGGTGCACGTTGGTGGGGTCATCCGGGTAGAGCGCCTGGGTGGCGCGGCCGGAGGCGTCCTTCTCCACGTTCATCGCGGGGTCGCCGTTGGCCCACGACTCCAGGAAGAACTCCTCGTATTCGCAGGTGACGCAGTCCTTGGTGGGGCCGATCTTCGCGCGGTTGGCGAGCAGCTCCGCGCCCAGGCCCGCCACGCCGTAGTTGATGCCGAAGCCGTCACGCACGCTGTGGAACGTGGGGTTCCACTCCAGCTCGTCGAAGGCCTGAACCGCCTTCACCTCGTCGTGGTAGATGGCGGTGAGCTCGCGGAAGCTGCCGGTGTCGCGCGACGTGGACGTCCCCATCACCGTGCTGCTGTAGCCGGTGATGAGCGCCTCCAGGTCGCCGTGGCGGATGCGATGGTCCTCGTCCAGGATGGCCAGCAGCGGCCGGCCCGAGCCGTCCTTCGCCTCGTAGTCGATGACGGGCGTGCCGTCCGGGTTGCGGGACGTGGTGACGGCCTCCATCACCTTGCCGGTGACCTTGGAGCGGTACCACCGCGCGCCCGGCGGCTCGACGTTGAGGGCGCCGAAGAGGCCGTGCGCCGTGGAGCCGCCGTCGCCCTGGCCGCCGAACGACGCGCCCATGCTGTAGAAGAAGAAGACCCCCTCGTGGTCCGCGTACCAGGTGTACGTGGTGCTGCCGCCCGGGCTCACCAGGCTGCTGGCGTTCTTGCCCACCCAGGCCCCGTCCGAGCCCATGGTGAGGTACTGCAAGCCCTGCACGTGGATGGACGCGGTGCGCGTGGCCGGAGAGTCCTCGCGGTGCGCGTCGTCGAACTTGCCCTCGTCACCCAGCGCGACCCAGAAGCCGCCCGCGGGCTCATTCTGGAGCAGCGACTTGACCCGGTCATACGTGGGCGTCAGCACCCAGGCGGGGAGCACCTTGCGCAGGAACGTCCAGCCATTGCTGGAGCCCGACGCCCGGCTCACGCCCGGCTGCGACTGGGACGGGCTGGGGATGGCCGAGCGCGTGGGCGCCAGCATGTTGTGGAACACGACCGTGAGGCAGTCCCCCACGTTGGCGCGCAGCGTGAGCGGACGCGGGCGCTTGTCCGGCTTCAGGCGGACGTTGCCGGGGATCAGCCCGGGCTTGCCGTCGATGGCCTCCACGTCGTCGCGGAGCGCGTAGATCATCCCCGTCGGGTTGTAGGAACCCAGGCGGTTGTAGGTGTAGACCTGATCCAGGGCCACCACCTCCGCGCTGACGGTCCGGGCGCACGCGGGGGAGGGCGGAGCAACGGGCTGGGGGACGATCTTGTCCCGGTAGGGCAGGTTGACGATCTGGATGCCCTGGGCGGTGGCGCCCGTGGCTTCGGGCGCGTCCCCGGGCGCGCGCGGCCCGCAGGCCATCACGCCGCAGAGCGCGGCGAAGAGCACGGTCCTCCCGTGTCTTGACGCAATGCTTCTCTTCTGGTGTGGAAACACAACGCCCCCTCGGCATTGCCCGATGTGGTGGATGAGAGCCTTTGATGAGGAAATTCTCAGGCTTCCCCCGCCGCTCGCAGGCGGGGAATCGGATGAAACACAGACGGACTTCGAGTGACCTCATTTCACTAGGGGAGGTGCTGATCGAAAGTAAACAGGCCGTCCAAGGCTCCGGATTTGTTGACGTGGCGATGCGGGAGGTCGTCCTCTCTAAGAGGATTCAAAGGAAGTGGAGGGCCGGGTGCGCGAAGCTCTCCGGAGGTGCCCGCGGGTGAAGTCATGGAATCGACCCTGATGCTTTGGATGGATACGACCGGGGAGCGCCCACCGGAGCGGCTGGCGAGCCCCTTCCGCGGAGGCCCGCCTGGCGCCTGGGGGCGCAAGGCGGCGGAGGCGCTCCAGCAGGCGCTGCGCCGCGACGCCGCGTGCTCGGAGGCGTTGTGGCGGCCGGGGGGCGGGAAGATGTTCGGCGTGCTGGGCGTCGCGGGGCCCGGGGGGCGGCTCGGGTTCCTGCGGGCGTTCTCCGGGATGCTGAACGGCGCGTGGAACGTGGAGGGCTTCGTGCCGCCCCTGTTCGACCCGGTGGCCCGCGACGCGTTCTGGCCCGCGGGCGAAGCGGAGCTGGCCGCGCTGGAACAACAGCATGCGGCGCTGTGCCGGGACGCCGAGGCGTTGCGAGCGCAGGGGCGCGCTGATTCGCTGCGCGACGTGGAAGCGCGACTGGCGGACGTGGAGCACGTGCGCGCCGAGCGCTCGCGCTCCCTGTGGCGGCAGGTGACGCAAGGATATGTCATTCCCAATGCACGCGGTGAAACCCAGACATTGGCCTCGCTGTTCGCGCCCAGGCCTCCTCCCGGTGGCGCCGGTAATTGCGCGGCGCCCAAGCTGCTGGCGTATGCCTTTCGCAACGGATTGACGCCCCTGGAACTCGCGGAGTTCTGGTGGGGCGCGCCGCCCGTGGATGGCCGCCGGGAATCCGGTGCGTACTATCCGGCGTGTGACAACAAATGCGGCACGGTGCTGCCGTACATGTTGAAAGGGCTGGACGTGGAGCTGCCGCCTCCCGCCGCGCCAGCCGTCGCCGGACCGCGCGTCGTCCATGAGGACCCGTGGCTCCTGGTGGTCGACAAGCCCGAGGGCCTGCCCACGCTCCCCGGACGCCATGCGCCCACGCGCGACTCGGTGCTCGTCCGGCTCCAGCCCCGGTTCCCGGACCTGTCCCCCGCCAGCTTCCTCCACGAACTGGACCCCGAGTCCTCGGGCCTCCTCGTCATCGCCCGGGACGCGGTGACCCGCGCCTCGCTCCAGCGCCAGTTCTCCCAGGGCGAGGCGGAGCACCGCCACGTCGCCTGGGTGGACGGCCGCGTGGACGGGGGCTCAGGCCTCATCGACCTGCCGCTGCGCCCGGCGGCCCACGCGTCATTGGAGGACTGCGTGGACGCCCGCCACGGCAAGCGGACCCGGAGCGCGTGGAAGGTCCTCCATCGCGACGCGGCCCGGACCCGGGTGGAGTTCGTTCCCGCGACCCAGCTTCCCCTCGCGTTGCGTATCCATGCCGCGCATCACCTGGGGCTGGGACTGCCCATCGCCGGGGACGCGCGCTTTGGACGAGAGGACGTGCGGCTGATGCTCCATGCCGACGCGCTGGCCTTCGTGCATCCACGCACGGGCGAGCGTCTGGCATTCGCCTCGCTCGCGCCATTCTGAAGGCTGACGCCGTGGATTGTTTGATCAATCCAAGGGGCCGCGGAGTCCAAGGGACAGGGAAGGGCGGGAAGGCCCTTCATGGACAGACACCCCCACCTTGGAGAGGAATCCCATGACCTACGCACGCAAGAACTCCGGCTCGAAGTCGCTCATCGCGGGCCTGCTGCTGACCGCGACGGCGCTCGCCGGCTGCGGACAGGACGACATCAACCGCAAGTACCAGGGGACGTACGAACTGGAGCTCCAGCTCGACACCGGCGCGAAGGTGTCCGAGGGAGACCTGGACGTGGGCTTCAACGTCTACAACGACGATGAAGCCATCATCTCGATGAACAAGCTGTTGTGCACCCTCTCCGCCAGCTACAGGGCGAAGGTCGCGCTGCCCGGTGCGGACGGCAAAGAGGTGGAGGTCGAGCTGCTGAGCGACGTGCGCCCGGATCAGATCCTCGTGTGCCCCGTGCCCGCGGAGCTGGGGGAGAACCTCTGGCTGCACTTCCGCCTGGGCCTGGGTCGCGTCGAGAAACAGCAGCTCATCATCGACTACGACGGCACCGTGGTGCGCGGCACGCTCGATGAGGTCTCGAACGGACAGGGCATCCGCGTGGGGACCTTCGACTACACGTTCCAGGGCAACGAAGTGGCGGTGCCCTGATTCACCCGGCGCAATCCCAGCGTCCATCGCGCGACACCGGGTGTGAGTGGCCCCAGCGGCTTTCCACATCCGGCCCTCGTCGCGGTGGACGTCGGGTGCCATGCACAGACCCCTCCCGGCAGGTGCTTGCGTGATTCCTGCGTTGCGCGCATACCCGGGCTTTCGCGACAAGGGGGGCAGGGGTCGTGATCGAACTCAAACCGGAAGCCGAAGCCTGGATGCCTCTGTCGGGCGATGCGGAGCGCCACGCGCTGGACCATCCGTGGCCTTCGCCGGAGCAGGGCAGCGTGCGCTTCGTCGTGGGCGAGGACTTCTTCCGCCTGGAGCACGACGTCCGGCTGGAGCTCTACCGCGACCTTGCGGAGCGGATGCTCGCCGTGTTCCGCGAGCTCACCCCGCCCGGGGGCTGGCTCTACGCGTTGGACCCGCAGCACCCCTGCTACCGCCTCTCCCCGCACGTCCGCTTCGAGGCCGGCGCGACGCTGGAGGAGATGACCGGGCTCTACACGCGTGAACACATGGAGCGCGTGGAGCGCGGCATCCACCCGCCGTCGTTCGAGCCGCGCTGGGCCATGGATGTCCACCCGGCGGGAGACCCGGAGCACCTCTTCGCGCCGCCGGACTTCCACTTCGTCTTCGCCGCGCGCTACCGCGTGGGCAACTTCGACGGGCTGGAGGCCCCGGGCAAGGGGCCCATCGAGACGGAGACCTACGAGCTGCTGGGACACCGCCTCATCGCCGCCGTGGACAGGAACCCGCCGGCGCTCTTCCAGCGCGCGCGCAGGTTGGGCCCCGACGACTGAGGGGAACCCGGAACGTCAGTCCGGCCGGGACACGGCGCGCGGGCGGGGCGCGGACTCGTAGTAGAGGTTGGCGCGCCCCTCGCCGTAGACGACCAGCACCCGGTCGTTCTCCTCCAGGAGCCCCGACGTCTTCTGCGCGACCTTGCGGACCAGCGTGTCGAGCTGTGCCGGACCCTGCTTGCTGCTGGCCCGGACCGTGACGACTGGCATTCGGTGTTCCGCTCCTGGTGACCTCCCGCGACGGCAGGAAGGGCGCTGCGTGTCATAGCCAACGGAACACTTCGTTGACAAGTGCGCGCTGCCACGGTGGATAGGGACCCATGCTCCACCTCGCTCGCGCATTGCTGGTTGTCTCGCTTGCCCTGGTCTCCACCACCGCCGCCGCGCAGTCGCGTGAGGCGCAGGACCTGCGGGGCCACGTGTCGCCCACGCCCTTCTGGCTGCCCCGAGGCGTGTTCCTGGGCACGCAGCTCAACAACGGCGCGGTCATCCCCAACGTGCGCATCCAGTGGGAGTTCACCATCTTCCAGGACCGCAAGGACGCGTGGATCGCCATCCTGGAGGGTGGGGTGGGGTGGGCGGCGTCATTGCCCGACAGCGCGCTGGAGAGCCGCAACCTCTACCTTCCGGTGTCCTCCTACTACGAGCACAACGCGCAGGTGGGCTTCGGCTACCGCAACCACCTGCCGGGCAAGGTCCACTGGGGCTTCCAGGTGACGGGCGGCCCCACCTTCTACGGCGCCCACTTCACCACCCAGCCGCCGGACCGCCGCGTCGCGGGCTCCGTCCAGGGCCGCATCCAGATTGGCTACCAGCTCCCGCAGGACGTGGGCGTGGGCCTGGCGCTGGGGTACTCGGAGCCCTTCGGCCTCAAGAACCGCAGCTTCGCGCGTGACTTCGTGGGTGGCGTGAACATCGGATTTTTCGCGGATTGGCGGTAGCGGCGCTGTACACTCCCTGAGCGAGCGCGGCCCCGCCTGCCGGTGCGGGTAGGGCGCCGCTTCCATGCCCATGGCCGAGCTGCTCAGTGCCCACGTCGCGCGCTACCTGCGCAACCGCGAGGAGTTCGAACGGGGGCTCCCTGCGGGCCTCCTCCTCTTCACGCCGCCCCTGGGCGGGGTCGCCCCCTCCGACCTGGAGGAGTACCCCGTGCGCACGGTGACCAACGCGGGCCCTCCGACGCTCGGTCAGGACGAACCCGTCGTCTTCCCGCTGCTCAAGTGCCGGGGCAACGCCTTCGGCCGCGGCATCACCGTGGGGCGCACCGGCAACAACGACGTCGTCCTGGATGACGGCAGCGTGTCCCGGTTTCACGCGTGGTTTTCGCGGGACGCGGGGGATACCGGTTTTCTGCTGACGGACGCGGGTTCGAAGAACGGCTCGTACGTCACCGGGAGCCGGCTGTTGGCTCGCAAACCCATGGCGGTGGAGGACGGGATGCGGCTGCGCTTCGGTCAGGTGGAGGTCAGCTTCTACACGGCTGGAGCCTTCGCGCGCCTGCTGGCGGTGCGCCTGCAACCCTGAAGCCTTGCCACGTCTTCGGCGGCCTGCGTAACGTGCGGAGTCACCCTCTAGGCACGGATGGGAGCGTTCGCGGTGGCCTTGACCACAGAAGCCTTCGGGCTGACCGATGTCGGCCGGAAACGGCAACACAACGAAGACGCGATGATGGTGGACGCGTCGCTCGGCCTGTTCATGGTCGCCGATGGCATGGGCGGACACGCCGCGGGTGAGGTCGCCAGCGCGCGGGCCACGGAGGTCGTCAAGCAGCACATCGCGGCCAACCGGCACCTGCTCAAGGACCTGGCGCAGAACCCCACGGCGGACAGCCGCTCCGCCGCCGCCGCGCTGGTGGAGGTGGCGGTGCAGCGCGCGTGCGCGGACATCTACCGCACGGCGATGACGGACGCCTCCAAGCGCGGCATGGGCACCACGTTCGTGTGCCTGGCCGTGGGCGGCAACAAGGGCGTCATCGGCCACGTGGGTGACAGCCGTGTGTACCTGGTGCGGCACGGACAGTGCCACCGGCTCACCGAGGACCACACGCTCGTCGCCGCCCAGCTCAAGGCCGGCACCATCACCAAGGAGCAGGCCGCCACCTCGCAGTACCGCAACGTCATCACCCGCGCGGTGGGCATCCAGGAGTCCGTCCAGGTCGACACGCTCATCGTGGACCTGATGCCCGGCGACGTGTTCCTCCTCTGTTCGGACGGCCTGCACGGCTACATCGAGGACGAGGAGATATTGCCCCTGGTCGCGGGGCTCCAGCCCGGGGACCTGCCGCGCAAGCTCGTGGAGATGGCCAACGAGCGCGGCGGCAAGGACAACATCACCGCCGTGGTGGTGAAGGTGGCTGGGGACAGCGCGGCGCTCGCCAGCGAGGAGACGAGCGAGGCGCAGTCGCGCATGGAGGCGCTGCGGAAGATCCCGCTCTTCCGCCACCTCACCTACAAGGAGCAGACGGCGGTGCTGTCCATCGCCACCACGCGCACCTACCCGGCGGGTCGGGAGATTGTCGTGGAGGGGCAGCCGGGCGAGGAGCTCTTCGTCGTCATCCGGGGCCGGGTGGCCATCGAGAAGAACGGCGTGGAGATCGCGGAGCTGCGCTCGGGCGGCCACTTCGGCGAGATGGGCCTCATCGACAACGCGCCCCGCTCCGCCACGGTGCGCGCCACGGAGCCCACGCGGACCATGGTCATCGCCCGCTCGGACCTGATGGGGCTGATGAAGCGCGAGGCGATCCTCGCGGTGAAGATGCTCTGGAGCTTCGTGCAGGTGCTGAGCGACCGGCTGCGCGCCACCAACTCGGAGCTGAGCGAGGCCCGGCAGGAGCTGGCGGTGGCGCAGGCCATCCAACCGTTCGCGGAGGACTGAAGCGGGAACTCCAGCGGCCCCCGGGGCGTCCTCAAGAGGACGCTCTGGAATTTTCCGGGGGAAACCGTCGTTGGGGGGCCGGTCTGGGAGTAAGGTCCCGGCCGCGTACACATGCGCAAATGGGTCTTCATCGCGGTGGCCGCCGTGCTGGCGCTCGCCGCCATCGTCCTGGGGCCCCGGTGGGGCGCTCCGGCCGCGCGCCCCGTCTCCCCCGTCTCCGCCAGCTCCATCCGCCAGGGCATGCCCGCCTTCAACGCGGTGGCGGTGTCCTCCGGCGCGCAGGAGGGGCTGACGCTCACCGGGCGCGTGCTGGACGGCAATGGCCGGCCGGTGGCGGACGCGGAGGTGTCGCTCGCGGCCTCCGCGGAGCGGACGCTGTCGGACGTGAGGTGCGACGAGTGCGGCCTGGCGCTGCTCGCCTGCACCGCGCATGAGACGGCGCTTCACACGCGGGCCTTCTTCGAACAGCGGCAGGGCTTCCTCACGGCGCGCGCCACGGTGCGCACGGACGCGCAAGGGAAGTTCCGCTTCGAGCACCTGGCGGGCGTGTCCTTCACGGTGTGGGCGCGCTCGGCGGGGCTGGGCGTGGCGCTCAAGGACCGGGCCGCGCCGGGGGAGCCGGTGGAGCTGTACCTGCCGCCCTTGCGGAGCATCACCGGCACGGTGGTGGATGACTCCGGCCAGGCGAGGCCGGGGGCGCGCGTGCGCGCGGTGTCGCGCAAGGTGCCGCTGCCCTTCGAGGCCGTGGCGGGCGCGGGCGGGGCCTTCACGCTGTCGGGCCTGGGCGAGGGCCCCTTCTACGTGCTCGCGGACGCGGAGGGCTTCCAGCCCGCGGTGGCGCAGCAGGTGGAGGCGGACTCGCAGCCCTTGCGCCTGAAGCTGACGCCGTCCCGCACGCTGGAGGTGCGCGTGACGCGCGACGGGGCGCCCGCGGCGGCGACGGTGCGGCTGCGCGGCGACCACCTGACGCGCGAGGAGCACGCGAAGGCGGAGGGCGGGCCGGTGCGCTTCAACGGCCTGTACCCGGACGAGGTGGTGGTGACGGCGGAGGCGCCGGGCTTCGGCTCCGCGCCCCAGACGCTCACGCTGTCGCAGCGGGTGACGCAGGTGACGCTGGTGCTGGAGGCCGCGGGCCGGCTGCTCGTCACGATTGTCGACGAGGACGGCCAGCCGGTGCCCAACCCGCAGTTGCTGCTGCGCACGGTGGCGGGCGACCTCATCCGCCGCGACGCGGTGCCCACCGGCGCCCTGGCGGAGCTGGGGCCGCTGGCGCCGGGCGAGTACGTGCTGGAAGGCCAGGCGGAGGGCTTCACCGCGGCGCAGTTGCCCGCGCGCGTGGCGCCGGGGGAGACGCCGCTGGAGCTGGAGCTGGCGAAGGCCACGGTCATCAGTGGGCAGGTCATCGACGAGTACGGGCGCCCCGCGGCGGGCGTGTCCGTGCTGGTGCAGCCCACGGGCGGCGTAGTGAACGCGGGCGAGGACGGCCGCTTCACGGCGCAGGTGCCCATGGCGGGGCTCTACACGCTGCACGCGCACCACTCCGAGTGGGGCGGCGGCAGCGTGCAGGCGACCGCGCCCGCGACGGACGTGACGCTGTCGCTGGAGGCGAAGGCGGGCGCGGACGTGACGGTGACGAGCGGCGGCCGGCGGGTCGAGGGCGCGGACGTGACGATGTGGGCGGATCCGGAGAACATCTTCCGCAGCGACCGCCCCTCCGGGCCGGACGGCGTGGTGCCCATGCGCGGCCTGCCGCCGGGCACGTACCAACTGGTGGCGTCGCATCCGGAGTACCTGCCGTCGAGTCCCCGGCCGGTGACGGTGCAGGACGGGGCGAAGCAGCAGGTGACGGTGGAGCTGGAGCCCGGCGCGCAGCTCACGGGCGACGTGGTGGACGAGGATGGCCAGCCGGTGGTGGGCGCGGCGATGAGCGTGGCGCCGCGCATGGCGGAGCCGACGCAGTCGGACTCGAGCGGCCACTTCGAGTTCCGCGCGCTGCGGCCGGACCGCACGTACTTCGTGGAGGCACGCCACGCGAGCTACGAGCCGATGGAGCGGCCGCAGGGCAAGCCGGGCGGGCCGCCGGTGCAGGTGAAGATGCGCCGGCGCACGACGTTCCGGGGCCGCGTGATGGACGACGCGGGCCAGCCGGTGCGCCGCTTCCGGGTGGACGAGCACGACGTGAACAGCCCGGACGGGCGCTTCGAGGTGCCGCTGTCCACGGCGGGCGACCGGCTCATCGTCGCGGTGGACGCGGCGGGGTACGAGCCGCAGGTGGTGGACCGCCCCTCGACGGCGCAGGACATGGGCGACATCGTGCTGGTGAAGGCGCCGTCGGTGTCCGGGCGGGTGCGGGACGCGTCGGGCGGCGCGGTGCCGGACGCGGTGGTGACGTGCGACGTGTGCGACGGGTCGGTGCTGTCCGGGCCGGACGGTCAGTTCACGCTGGCGAGCCCGCCCTTCGTGCCGCGCTTCACGGTGTCCGCGCGCAAGGGCAAGGTGAGCGGCACGCAGGAGGTGCCGCGAGGCAGCACGGCGCCGGTGGAGCTGACCCTCAAGCCTGCGACGCACCTGACGGGCCGGGTGTACCTGGCGGACGGGCAGCCCGCGGCGGGCGCGCAGGTGGAGGGGCTCAACGCGGATCGCAGCGAGACGGTGTCGCTCATCACCGGCGCGGATGGCCGCTACAGCGCGGACCTGTCGCCGGGCAACTACCGCTTCGTGGTGGGCGGGCGGGGCGCGGGCCAGCCGGCGGTGGTGGTGCAGGTGGCGGGCACGGAGATGACGCTGGACCTGGGGCCGGTGCCCGGGACGGGCTCGGTGACGGTGCTGGTCCAACCGGAGCGGGGCAAGGCGCTGTGGGTGGTGCCGGGAGACGTGGGCGCGGTGGGCAATCCGCCCACGGAGCTGCTGCGCTCGCGGTATGCGCAGTTGGTGTACCAGCCCATGTCGGAGCGGGTGGTGGTGCAGGGGCTGCGGCCGGGCCGCTACACGCTGGTGTGGGGCTACTTCCACGCGGAGATGCCGGGGGCGGGCCCGGTGGTGCGCTTGGTGGACGTTCCGACCCAGGGTGAGGTGTCCCTGCGGTAGTCGTGTTGCGACCGGGCGGACTGGCGCGTAATGAAGCCGCATGGACGCATCCGCATTGAAGGGTCGCCGGATCATCGTCGGCGTGGGTGGCGGCATCGCGGCGTACAAGGCCTGCGAGCTGGTGCGTGAGCTGGGCCGCGCGGGCGCGGACGTGCGCGTGGCCATGACGGAGGCCGCGCGCCAGTTCGTCACCCCGCTGACCTTCCAGGCGCTCGTGGGGCACCCGCCGCTCACGGACTACTTCGACCCGGCGCAGGAGGGGAACTTCGGCCACCTGGACCTGGCGCGCTGGGGCGAGCTGTACGTGGTGGCGCCCGCGACGGCGGATTTGATCGCGAAGATCCGCGCGGGCTTCGGCGGGGACGCGGTGACGACGTCGCTCCTGGCGTTCAAGGGGCCGGTGGTGCTGGCGCCCGCGATGAACGTGGCGATGTGGGAGAACGCCCGGACGCAGGAGAACGTGGAGTCGCTGCTGAAGGAGGCGCGCTTCAGCACGGTGGGGCCGGGCGCGGGGATGCTGGCATGCGGAGATGTGGGCGCGGGGCGGCTGGCGGACGTGGGCGCCATCGTGTCCGCGGCGGCGGCGCGGTTGGGTGGAGGTCCGCTCACGGGCAAGACGGTGCTGGTGACGGCGGGCCCCACGCGCGAGTACCTGGATCCGGTGCGGTTCATCTCCAATCCGTCCACGGGGAAGATGGGCCTGGCGCTGGCGCACGAGGCACGGGCGCTGGGCGCGAAGGTGACGGTGGTGCTGGGTCCGGTGGGCGCGGTTGACCGCACGGGCCTGGAAGTGGTGGACGTGGTGAGCGCGGAGGACATGGCGCGCGAGGTGTTGTCGCGAGTGGAGTCCGCGGACGCGTTCATCGCCACGGCGGCGGTGAGTGACTGGAGGCCGGAGACGCGCGCGCCGCAGAAGGTGAAGAAGGGCGAGGGGCCGGAGAGCCTCAAGTTGGTGCGCACGCCGGACGTGTTGCTGGAGGCGTCCCGCAAGGTGGCGGGGAGGGCGAAGCGTCCGGTGCTGGTGGGCTTCGCGGCGGAGACGGAGCGGGTGGTGGAGCACGCGCGCGAGAAGCTGGAGCGCAAGGGTCTGGACGCCATCGTCGCCAACGACGTCACCGCGGAGGGCGCGGGGTTCGGGACGGAGACGAACCGGGTGACGGTGATTTCACGTGGTGGACCCGACCGGGTGTTGCAGGGCAGCAAGCGCGCGGTGGCGGCGGAGATCCTGTCACTGTTGCTCGTGTCCCCGCGCGGCTGAGCGCCCTTCTCTGACACAACTGGACGGATGCGGATCCGGGTTCGTGGCGAGCTTGTGGCTACCCACAATAGGGGAGGACGCAGGATGCGAATGGTGGATTCCCGCAGTTCGCATCCGCGGTACAGTACCCGCCGAAGGTGCAAAAACGCGGTTTGTCTTTAGGGCATTGAACGGCATCGCCAGTTAACTGGCAACAGCCCGCGACACCCGTGACCGACGCGCAACTGTATGTTTTCCCGTTGCATGTGAACGTCTCCGCAGGCGGGGACACTGGGGGGAGCGGGTCCTGTGGCCGAGAATAGCGCCCAGACGCCACGTATGCGTTATAGCCCTGGGCGATCAATTGCTTGCGGCCGGCCAGCGATTCGTATGTCGGGTATTGCTGTCGAAACTGCTGATCGTAAGAGACTTCAATGTCAAGGATCGACGCGCTCGGGGACTGTCGCTGGAGGGCGTAGTACGCCATCAAGTCGATCATCTCCTGGGCTCGTGTGAGATCGTGTCCGGATTTGGCGGTGAGCGCGCCGGTAATGAAGTCGGCATCATTTTCGACCATTGCAGGGTAGATGTAGAAGCCGTTCGCGCTAGCGGATTGCATTCGGAGTTGATCGACGCAACCCCAGGCCCAGAAGTGGCCGAACTCATGAGCAAGAATCGCACCTGCGTAGTCGAGCAGGTAGTGTCGGGCCCTCTTCCTTGCATATGAGTCCAGTGCGGCCGTTGGGAAGAGCGACTGAGGGGCTGCCCCGCCACGGATCGAGTTGTGACTCGCAACGATAGCGTTCACCGCTGGAACGCGCCCCGTTGTCGTCAGACCCGTGTCGTGAGCCGCGAGGTAGTTTGTGTACTCTGTGAGAATATCGAAGAACTTCCCGTCCATGACGACGATGAGGTGCCCGGTTACGCCTCCGCCCGCAGGTTTCAGCGACATCAGGTCGGGAACAACGCGCACCACGTTTCCTCCGATGCTGGCGTGATTGACCAGCGTGTTGACGAGATCCTGGTAGACGCTGGTGAAAGGCATGGATGCGAGAGAGTTCTGTGCGTCCTTGCTTGTGCAGAGGTCATTCTCGTAGGCGGTTGGAACCTGGCAACGATCTCGTGTCGCAGAGGTCAGGCTGAGTCCGGAAATCCCAGCCTCCACAGGATTTGTCAGCGCGCACTCGGGGTATGGAGCAGGGGAGAGGGGCGCCGACGTGCCGGTGTCGCAGCCAGCCACCAGTGCCCCCACTAGGGCAGCCATCAGTTGATGCGGTTTCATGAAGTAATCGACGCAAAGACGTCCCCCGCAGTCAACGCGCAGGGTGTCAATAAGCAATGCCCTCGGCGCTCGCAGCGCGATTGGAGGACTTGCTTCGGAATGGCCTCAGTCTTCGATCCAGAAGTACTCGTTACCACCTGCCAGCGACCTGCCCAGGAGGCCCTTCCACCCCGTGGATGAACGTGTGCTGCTCCACATGCACGGACTCATGGAAGTCAGGCTCACCGCGACCGCCGTTCCAGTCCACGCGGTCCATGCGGATGACTCGCGATGAGTACGGCAGCAGCGTCGCCGGATCCGTCACCAACTCCAGCTCCAGGTGCGCGTACCTTCCCTGCGTCTCGTCCGATTGTCCGACAGGTTCACGCACGAGCTTCAGCCGCACGCACCTGGGCTCCGGCACTGACTCGGAGCAGGGCACTCCCACGTCCAGCCGGACTCGCTCCTCTGCGGGGACCTCCTCGCTCTTCTTTCGGCCGGTGCCCACCGCCAACGTCGTCGGCACGACCTCCGTCCTCCCGGGCGTGAAGCTCGACCCGTGCCAGCTCCCGACCCATTCGTTCCACCGGTTGCGGGCCTCGCGCTCCAGCCCGTTGCTGAGGGCCTTCGCCATCTGGGCCTTCTTCGTGGGGCTCACCGGCAGCGCGTCCAGCAGGTCCTGGCCAGGGCCGTCCTCCAGCGGATCGATCCCCTGGAAGTCTCCCTGCGCGTCGATGATGGACGCGGCCAGCGGCTCCACGAAGGCAGGGAAGGGGGCTTCAATCACTTCCACGTCCTGGAACACCAACCGCCGGCGGCCCTCCGCGTCCATGGGCCCCAGCCGCATCACATACCGGCGCTGCGCCGTCTGCCGTCCGCTCCAGTCCGTCCGCACGTCCACCGTGTGCATCACCCGGAGGGTCGACTGCTCCGGCCACGCGTAGCGCAGCGTCACCAGGTCCTTCCCCCTGGCGCCACCCACCGTGGCGCAACCGATGACCCCGGAGGACAACGCTGCGATGACGAGCCACGGGCGCGCGAAGGAGGCCATGTCCCGCCACGATAACAACGCCCGTCCCTCCGCGCGGCGCGGCATGACGCTCGCGCCGCGTGGATTGGACACTCAGGCCATGGCCGCCGTGGCGCCTCGCCGCAGGCCCGCGTACTCCAGCGCCGCGAACAGCGCGACCGCCAGCGCCTGCGCCGTGACGAAGGCCACCCCGAGCCCCGTGGGCGCCGTCGGGCCGTGCGCCATCAGGAGCACGCTGTCCACCACCCACAGCGCGTTCACCGCGACCACGAACCACACCGGCCACGAGGGCAGGGTGTCCCTCGACGCCAGGTAGCCGAGCAGCAGGGCGAACGGAATGAGCCCCAGCCCCGCCGCTCGCAGGAGCCCCGGCTCCAGGCCCAGCAGCGGACCCATGGGTCCCGCGGCCACCGCCATCAACAGCCCCATGGCTCCACTGGCGACCGCGTCCAGCAGCAGCGCGCGGCGCAGAAAGGTTCCCGACACGTTCTTGACGCTCATGGCACACGAATCCTTGCGATGGGTGGAAGCGGCGGCGGCCGTGATGGCCGTCCGTCGACGGTGCACAAGATGCGAGCCGGCCCGCGCGGTGTCGATTACCTCCGAGGGAATGGAAGCGCTGACGTGCGCCCCCTATCTTCCCCTCCATGACGAGCCTTCAGCAGAACCGGCCCGTGGGAGAGCTGCTGCGCGGCTGGCGTCAGCGGCGCGGGCTGAGCCAGATGGACCTCGCTTTGCGCGCGGAGGTCTCCACCCGGCACGTGAGCTTCCTGGAGACCGGCCGCTCCCAGCCCAGCCGCGAGATGCTGCTCCACCTGGCGGAGGAACTGGACGTGCCCCTGCGCGAAAGAAACGGCCTCCTCGTGGCCGCGGGCTTCGCGCCCGTCTACGCCGAGCGCCCCCTGGACGACCCCGCGCTCAGCGCCACCCGCGAGGCCGTGGAGCTGGTGCTCGCGGGCCAGGAGCCGTACCCCGCGCTCGCGGTGGACCGGCACTGGACGCTCGTCACCGCGAACCGCGCCGTGGGCGCGCTGCTGGCGGACGTGGCCCCGGAGATGCTCGAGCCTCCCGTCAACGTCCTGCGCCTGAGCCTGCATCCGTCCGGGCTCGCGCCGCGCATCGAGAACCTGCGCCAGTGGCGCGACCACGTCCTCACGCGGCTGCACCGGCAGGTGGACGCCAGCGCGGACGCCACGCTCGCGGCGCTGCTGGAGGAGCTGAAGGGCTACCCGGTGCCGGAGGCCACTCCGGGCCCCAGGGCGCGTGACTTCGCGGGCGTGGTGGTGCCCCTGCGCCTGCGCACGTCGCTGGGGCGGCTGTCGCTGTTCAGCACCACCACCGTGTTCGGCACGCCCGTGGACATCACGCTCGCGGAGCTGGCCATCGAGTCGTTCTTCCCCGCGGACCCCGACACGGCGGAGGCGCTGCGGCGGGCCGCCACCGCGCGGTCCCGCCAGGACACCTGAGGCCGTTACGGCTTCACGCGCACCGTGCGCAGCGCCGTGCCCCAGGACACGAGCTGATCCAGCATCGCGTTCACCTGCTTCTCCTTGGCCGGATCCGGCTTGAAGACGGTGTAGTGCTCGAAGTCGGTGGAGAGGAACAACTGCACCTGCGCGCGCACCGTGGCCATTTGCAGCTCTGCGGCGACCAGGCGCAGTTGCTCCACCGCGCGCACGCCGCCCGCGCTGCCGTAGCCCACGAAGCCGGCGGCCTTGTTGTTCCACTCGCGGTAGACGAAATCGAGCGCGTTCTTCAGCGCGCCGGACGGGCCGTGGTTGTACTCGGGCGTGACGAAGACGTAGGCGTCATACGCCGCCACCGCCGCGGACCACTTCTGGGTGTGCTCCTGCGTGTACTTGCCCGAGGACGGCGGGGTCGGCTCATCCAGCAGCGGCAGGTGGAAGTCCTGGATGTCGACGATGTCGTACGCGGCGTCGCCTCGCTTCTTCGCGAGGTCGTGGACCCAGGCCGCGACCTTGTCCGCCTTGCGGCCGGGCCTCGTGCTGCCGACGACGATGGCCACCTTGATCATGGGGGAGCTGCTCCTGTGGAGAGAAGGGCCGGCATCTTCCCCAGGTCCGCCCGGGGACCAAGGGCGTTACGCCGGGGGTGTGTCCTGATTCGACCAGTGCCCGGTGCGTCCGCCCGGAAGGTGGCGCAAGCCCCGACCCTGGGCTAAGCGTACAGGCAACTTCCCCGGCTGCTTCCTTGCACCGGGACGGCCCCTTCGATACCGATCACCCCCGTGAACGACGACACGCCTGATTCCACGCAGGAACTGGCCGACGTGCTCCAGGACGTGCGCCGCCACCTCCTCTGGCAGGAGGAGACCGCGGGCCGCTCGCTCCTCGTCGACGCGAAGGTCGCCGCCGAGCTCCAGCAGCAGCGTGCCGCCGCCTCGTCCGTGCGCACGATGATCGCCCGGACCAAGGCCCCCGAGCCGCCCGCCGCCTCCCCGCCTCCCCGGCCCCCGGTGGAGTCCCCGACCCGTGACGCGCTGCACGCCGCGATGAAGCAGCCCCTGGGCGCCGCCCGGCCGCTGGCCGCCGCCACGCCGCCTCCCGCCGCGTCGCGCCCCCTGGCCTCCGAGGCCCCGGCCCCCCGCGCCGCTCCGGCTCCGGGGATGCTCCTGGACGTGCCCAGGTCCACGCCCCGCTACAACGGCGCGCTGCCCGGCGTCGTGGAGGGCGAGCGCCCCACGCTGGATCAGATCCGCCGCGAGCTGGGCGACTGCCGCCGCTGCAAGCTGTGCACGGGCCGCAAGAACATCGTGTTCGGCTCCGGCAACCCCCGCGCGGACCTGGTGTTCGTGGGCGAGGGCCCCGGTGAGAACGAGGACCTCCAGGGCGTGCCCTTCGTGGGCGCCGCGGGTGACCTGCTCACCAAGATGATCGGCGCCATGGGCTTCAGCCGCAACGACGTCTACATCGCCAACGTCGTGAAGTGCCGCCCGCCCGGCAACCGCAACCCGGAGCCGGATGAGATCGCCGCGTGCGAGCCCTTCCTGCGCTCGCAGTTGCTCGCGCTCCAGCCGAAGGTCATCGTCGCGCTGGGCAAGTTCGCGGCGCAGACGCTGCTCCGGGACACCACCCCCATCACCCGCATGCGGGGGCAGTGGCGCGAATACGAGGGCATCCAGCTCATGCCCACCTTCCACCCCGCGTACCTCCTGCGCAACAGCGCGGAGAAGCGCAAGGCGTGGGAGGACCTGCAGCAGGTGATGAAGCTGTTCGGCAAGCACCCGGGCTCCGGCGCTTAGAAAGCGCGGCGCACCGCGACCAGGAGAAGCACCGATGAAGGGCGTGCTCGAGACGCGTGAAGTGCATTCCCCCGCGCTGGAGAACAACCCGCTGGGAGATCCGGCCCGCCGCCGGCTCACCGTGTACCTGCCGCCGGGCTACGCGGAGGGCTCGCAGCGCTACGCGGTCGTCTACTTCCTGCACGCCTTCGGCAACGGCGGCGGCTCGTGGACCAACGCGTCCGGCTTCTCGCCCAGCGTGCCGGACCGCCTGGACGCGCTCATCGAACAGGGCGCCATCCCGCCCGTCATCGGCGTCTTCCCGGACGCGTGGACGAAGCTCGGCGGCAGCCAGTGGGTGAACAGCGACGCCATCGGCCGCTACCGCGACTACCTGGTCAAGGACGTCGTCGGCTTCGTGGACAGGACCTTCCGCACGCTGCCCAGGGCCGCGTCCCGCGCGGTGGTGGGCCACAGCTCCGGCGGCTACGGCGCGCTCGTCATGGGCCGCTACCACCCGGAGATCTTCTCCCTGGTGGGCGCGCACGCGCCGGACTCGTACTTCGAGTACTCGTACATGCCGGACCTGCCCAAGGCGGCCACCGCGCTGATGAAGGCGGGCGGCGTGGACGCGTGGGTGACGGAGCTGCGTCAGCGCGCCGTGGCCACCAAGGTGCGCGGCGACGACTTCCCGGTCATCAACATCCTGGCCATGGCGGCGGCGTACTCCCCCAAGAAGGGTGAGCCGCTGAACCTGGAGCTGCCCTTCGAGCAGCACAACGCGAAGCTGCGCCTGGACGTGTGGAACCGGTGGCTGGTGCACGACCCCGTGCGCTTCGTGCCCAAGTTCATGGACTCCTTCCGCAAGCTGAAGACGGTCTACCTGGACGCCGGCACCCGCGACGAGTTCAACCTGCGCTGGGGCACGCGCATGGTGGCGGACGACCTGAAGGCCGGTGGCGTGGACGTGGCGCACGAGGAGTTCGAGGACGGGCACTCGGGCGTGTCGTACCGCTTCGAGCGGTCGCTGTCGGTGCTGGTGCCGCTCCTGGCTCGGGACTGATAAGGGGGAGCCCATGGATACCTACGGACTGTCGCGCGTCATGGGAGAGAAGGGCGTGCTGCCGCAGCGCGCTCGCAAGCTGGACCCCTCGCTGCCTTGCCGCGAGGCGGAGCTGCTCATCGACGTGGAGAGCCTCAACATCGACGCCGCGTCCTTCAAGCAGATCAAGGACGACGTGGGCGGTGACCCCGCGCGCATCGCGGCTCGCATCCAGGACATCGTCCGCGAGCGCGGCAAGATGCAGAACCCCGTCACCGGCTCCGGCGGGATGCTCATCGGCCGCGTGAAGGAGCTGGGCCCGAAGCACCCGGCCAACGCCGTGCTCAAGCCAGGGGACCGCATCGCCACCCTGGTGAGCCTGACGCTCACGCCGCTCGTCATCGAAGAGGTGAAGGCGGTGCACGCGGACATCGACCGCGTGGACATCCGCGGCCACGCGCTGCTCTTCGCGAGCGGCATCTACGCGAAGCTCCCGGAGGACATGCCGGACACGCTGTCGCTGGCGGCGCTGGACGTCTGCGGCGCGCCCGCGCTGGTGGCGCGCCACGTGCGCCCGGGCATGACGGTGGCGGTGCTGGGCGCGGGCAAGAGCGGCGCGCTGTGCCTGGCGCAGGCCCGACGCAGCCTGGAGAGCCGCGGCAAGCTGCTGGCGCTGGACATCTCCCAGAAGGCGCTGGACGCGCTGTCCGCCATCGGCCTGTGCGACGAGGCCCTCAAGGTGGACGCCACCCAGGGCGTGGACGTGATGGAGGCCGTGGCGAAGGCGACGGGCGGTCAGCTCTGCGACCTGGTCGTCAACTGCGCCAGCGTGGGCAACACGGAGATGGCGTCCCTGCTGTCCGTGAAGGACGGCGGCACGGTCATCTTCTTCTCCATGGCCACCAGCTTCACCACGGCGGCCCTGGGCGCGGAGGGCGTGGGCAAGGACGTCACCATGCTCGTGGGCAATGGCTACGTGCCGAACCACGCCGCCCTCACGCTGGACCTCTTGCGCACCGAACCGTCGCTGCGCCAGCTCTTCGAGTCCCGCTACGTCTAGGGCTTGAGGAAGGCCGTGTGCACGGCCTGCATCAGCGGATCCTTGGAGCCGCCCGCCAGGGTCCTGGGCATGTGTCCCTGGTTGATGGTCCAGATGATGCTGCCGCCCAGGCCCTTCTCCCGCGCCCAGCGGCCCTTCTCCGACACGGACGCGACGTCCTCGTAGGAGATGTAGTTGCAGGACTGCGGGCCGTACGCGGTGGGGAAGGAGAGGTAGGGCGCCTTGGCGGCGTCGTCCCAGCGGTACGCCTCCGGCGAGTAGTAGAGCGACTGGATGTTCGCGTAGCTCATCGCGTTGTCGCTCTGCTCCTCCGCGATGTCGTCGCGCCCGTCCAGGGGCGTGCCCGGCTCGGTGATGCCCTTCCAGCAGGTGCCGAAGAAGCCCACGCCCACACCGATGCGCTGCGGCGGCACGCCCGCGTCCAGGAACGCCTGCACGGAGCTGGCGACGGAGCTGGGGTGTCCGGGGCTCTCACCGAAGAGCGCGCTGGAGTGCCAGCTCTGCCACTGCCCCCAGTGGCCGCTCATCTTGTAGGCCATGATGTTCATCTGGTCGACGCGGGCGGCGAGCTGCCGGTGGAACTCCGCGTCCACGGGGCCCAGCGCGAAGTTGGAGTTCACCCAGCCCACCGGCACCGTGATGATGATCTTCTCGTCGGCGGCGCGCAGCTCATCCAGCAGCGCCAGCAGCGGCGCGCTGTCCTGCGGCAGGAGGATGGGCTCCCAGTCCACGTCCACGCCGTCGAACTGCAGCTCGCGCATGGTGGTGATGATGTTGCGCACGAAGTTGCGGCGCTTCTCCAGCGTCGCCGTCGCGCCCTTGAAGCCGTCGTACTCGCCCATGCCGCCCAGCATCAGCAGCGCCTTCTTGCCCGCCGCGTGCGCCCGGTGTGACAGGGCCCGGGCCATCTTGGGGCCCTCCACGGCGTCCACGTCGAAGTCGGTGTAGAGCGTGCCGTCGATGCGGGGACGGATGCGGCCCACCACCACGTGCGTGAGCAGCGACATGTCCACCGCGTCCACCGGGTACAGGTCGCGCTGGTAGCCCACCCAGTAGCCCATCACCCAGTTCGTGGGCGCGCCGCCCGGACGCGGCGTCACCGGGTCCGTCCGGCGCGTGCACGGGCCTTCGCCCATCTCGTTGGCGGCGCAGACGGTGAAGGCGTACGCCGTCCCGTTGTCCAGGCCCTCGATGAGCGCGCCCGACGCCGGCGCGTCCACCCGCTGCACCCGGCCGCCCGGCTCCACCATGACCTTGAAGTAGGACAGCGGCCGGCCGCCGAAGCTCGCGGGCGCGAGCCAGCTCACGTACGCCTGTCCGTTGCCCGCGGTGGGCACCACCGAGCGCGGCTGTCCCGGCACCGTGGGGTTCGGGATGCTCATGCCCGCCTTCGGCGTCACCAGGTCCGTCTCCACGGAGGACGGGCCCTCGCCCATCGCGTTCACCGCGGCGACCTTGAAGACGTAGGTGAAGCCGTTGTTCAGCCCCAGCACCGTGGCCTGCGTGTCGGGCGCCTTCACCAGCGCGCCGCCGCACTCGGGCACGCAGCGCACCACGTAGTAGAGCAGCGGGCTGCCGCCATCGCCGGGCGGCACCGTCCACGTCACCAGCGCGGAGGCGTCCGCGGCCTGCGCCACCACCTGCTTCGGCGCTTCGGGAGGCGTGAGCGGAGGTGGGGGCGTGTCCGGCCCTCCGCCGAAATCGCAACCGCTCAACATCACCGCGAGGGCCAGACCCACCCACCCACGCACTGGCATTGCCCGATGGCTTTTCATCCCTGCGCTCCTGAAATGTCGCGGGATGTTATGCGGCCAACCCCCCAGTCGCAGTCAAGGCTAGTTGGAAAACTGTGGCAATTTTGTATGAATTGGAATTCGTGCATTAAGCCGACTAATCCTGTTCCTCCAGAGAATCACAAAGCCTCAGCAGGTAGGAAATCGGCCTCGTGAGGACGGCTGGTGCGGGGGGCTGCCGGCAGGCTCGGGGCGGCGGCTCACCGCGCCTGGGCGGTGGGCTGGGCGGGGCTCTGGGTCCGGGCCCAATCCTCCGCGGAGCGGCCGCTGGCGTCGCGCAATGCGGGAGAGGCGCCCTGGTGGCGCAGTTGGTCGGCCACCTCCGTGCGGCCGAAGAGGACGGCGAACATCAGGGCCGTCTGGCCCAGGCGGTTGGTCTGGTCCACCGCGCAGGGCTGGGCGGAGAGCAGCTTCACCACGTCCGCGTAGCCCTTGAAGGCGGCGCCCATGAGGGCGGTGTTGCCCCGGCTGTCGCCCGCGCACGCGTCCGCCCCGGCGTCGAGCAGCGCGCGCACCGTCCGGGTGTGGCCGTGGTAGGCGGCGAGGATGAGGGGGGAGAAGCCCCGCGCGTCGCGGGCCTCCACGGGCGTGCCGGCCTGGATGAGCCCCTGGACGAGGTCCGTCTCGCCCTCGCGCGCGGCGGCGAGCAGGTAGCGCTCCGCGTCGCTGGTGGCGAGCAGCCGTCCGGCGGGCGTCGCCGGGGCGCGCAGGGACATCCACGCGGCGGTCAGCACCGTGCACACCAGCATCACCAGACCCAGCGAACCGAGCAGCAGCTTGCGAACCATGAGGGCATCTCCAGCGAAGGTAGGGTGAAGGGGGGGGGCGGGGCCGCCGTGGCGTCACCGGCGGCCCCGGTGCGTCAGGTCACGGCACGCTTTGGGTGGCGAGCGGGGCGAGGGTGGCCTTCGCGTCGTCCAGCTTCACGTTCACGGCCTTGGCCAGTCGCGCGCCGTAGTCCGCGTTGGCCGCGTAGAAGTGGCCCACCATGCGCGCCTTGACCTTGGCGTCGCGCACCTGGCCCAGGTCGCCGGCCAGGTTCTGGATGAGCCGCTCCTTGCCGCCCGCGTCGAGCGCGGACCAGAAGGCGCCCGCCTGCGCGAAGTTGTCCGTCTTCTCGATGGGGCGCTGCTGCGTGGTGCCGGTGAGCGGCGCGTTGGAGAAGAGGGCGGCGGGCGTGTCCTGCGTCTCGCGCGTGATGCTGGGCTCGTAGTTCACGTCCGACTTCGTGTGGCCGCTGTTCATCGCGCCGGCCTGGCTGTTGTTGTTCACCGGGGCGCGGGCGCGGTTCACCGGCAGGGACAGGTAGTTGGCGCCCAGGCGGTAGCGCTGCGTGTCCGCGTAGGAGAAGAGGCGGCCCTGCAGCAGCCGGTCCTCGGACGGCTCGATGCCCGGCGGCATCACGCCCGGGGAGAAGGCGGACTGCTCCGTCTCCTCGAAGAAGTTGTCCGGCATCTTGTTGAGGGTGAACCGGCCCAGCTTCACCGGGGGCAGCTTGTCCTTGGGCCACTCCTTGGTGGCGTCCAGCGGATCGAACGTGAAGCCGTCCAGGTCCTTGGGATCCAGCACCTGCACGCTCAGATCCCACGAGGGGAACTTCCCGGCCTGGATGCTCGTGTAGAGGTCGTGCGTGGCGTGCTGGAAGTCCTCGCCGCCCAGCTTCGTGGCCTCCTCCACGGTGAGGCCCTTCACGCCCTGCTGCGACTTCCAGTTGAACTTGACGTACTTCACCTGGCCCTTCGCGTTGACGAACTTGAAGGCGTGCACGCCGTTGCCGTCCATCTGCCGGTAGTTCGCCGGGATGCCCAGGTCCGAATAGAGCTGGGTCAGCATGTGCGTGGATTCCGGCTGGTGGCTGAAGAAGTCGAAGAAGCGGTTCGGGTCCTGCCGGTTGGTGACCGGGGACGGCTTCAGCGAGTGCACCATGTCCGGGAACTTGATGGCGTCACGGATGAAGAAGACGGGCAGGTTGTTGCCGACCAGGTCCCAGTTGCCTTCGTCCGTGAAGAACTTCAGCGCGAAGCCGCGCGGGTCGCGGAGCGTCTCCGGGGAGCCGCTGGGGTGGATGACCGTGGAGAAGCGCACGAACATCGGCGTCTTCTTGCCCTTCTGGGAGAAGACGGACGCGCGCGTGAGCTGGGAGAAGTCACCGTAGCTCTCGAAGGTGCCGTACGCGCCCACGCCGCGCGCGTGCACCACGCGCTCCGGGATGCGCTCGCGGTCGAATCTCGCGAGCTTCTCGATGAGGGCGAAGTCCTCCAGGAGGATGCCGCCCCGGGGGCCGGCCGTCTTGGAGCTCTGGTTCGTGCCCAGCGGCGCGCCCGAGTCGGTGGTGATGGGGGGAGGGTTGCCGGCGGCGAGGACGGGAGCGCCAGACAGCAGGACGGCGAGCATCAACGAGCGTCGGTTCAAGGGGTGCTCCTTGGGTTACGGGGGACCGCGCCATCCCCCAGAGCACGCCCCATGCCGCCCATCCGACCCCTGTGTTTTCAATGGGTTGAAGGCTTTGGGGCGGCCGCGCCCACCGACCGCTCGGTGATTTCACCGACTGGCCGGTGTCGACGTCCACCGTCTTTTCGGTGTGAAGGGCCGCCGCGAGATTTCGGTGGGGCCTGGGGCGGCGCGGCCTCCGCGTGATGCTTCTCGCCATTCAAGAGGCGCGGTGCGGCATCGTTCGCTGACGGTGCGGGGGCCCGCGTTCTTGAGCCGAAGGACGCGGGGCTCGGGTAGGGTGCGCGCATGTCAGGCCCGTTTATCGACGACGCGCGGATTGCCGAGGCGCGCAAGCTGGCGGACGAGATCGTCAATCCGATCTTCGACCTCATCCAACGCAACACCACTGTCTCCAATGAGCGCACCGTCTTGCGCTTCTTTGGAATCTCCGGCGCGGGTGCGCGCGGCGTACCGCTGGCCAACCTCATGGTGGACAAGCTGAAGTCCGCCGGGGTGCTCAACCGGGGCGCGGCGTACTGGTACGGCCGCGCGCTGCAACTGGGCGCCAGCAGTCCGCTGGACGCCGTGGAGCGCATCACCGCGCTGCCCACGGACAAGCTGGGCGCGCTGTCTCCGGAGATGGAGGCCAACCTGCGCGACGCCGTGCGCGAGGAGGCCCGCGCGGCGATGACGGAGCTCAAGGCCCGCATCGCCCAGCGCAACGCCCTGCGCGAGCAGTTCCCCATGTCGCCCGCGCCGCACAAGTACGTCATCGTCGCCACCGGCAACATCTACGACGACGTGGACCAGGCGCGCGCCGCGGCCCAGGCGGGCGCGGACGTCATCGCGGTCATCCGCTCCACGGCGCAGTCGCTGCTGGACTACGTGCCCCACGGCGCGACGACGGAGGGCTACGGCGGCACCTACGCCACCCAGGAGAACTTCCGCGTGATGCGCGAGGCCCTGGACGACGAGAGCCGCAAGCTCAAGCGCTACATCCAGCTCACCAACTACTCGTCCGGCCTGTGCATGTCGGAGATCGCCTTCTGCGCGGCGTACGAGCGGCTGGACATGCTCCTCAACGACGCGATGTACGGCATCCTCTTCCGCGACATCAACATGCGGCGGACGTTCATCGACCAGTACTTCAGCCGCCGCATCTGCGCCCTGGCCGGCATCATCATCAACACCGGCGAGGACAACTACATCACCACCGCGGACGCCTACGACGCGGCCCACACCGTCATCGCCAGCCAGTTCATCAACGAGTGCTTCGCCAAGCGCGCGGGGCTCAAGGACTGGCAGTTGGGCATCGGGCACTCGTACGAGATCGACCCGTACCGGGACGACACGCTGCTCCTGGAGCTGTCCCAGGCGATGCTGGTGCGCCGCTGCTTCCCGGACGCGCCGCTCAAGTACATGCCGCCCACGAAGCACAAGGAGACGGACATCTTCTTCAGCCACGCGTACGACGTGATGGCGGACCTGGTGGCCATCTGGACGCGGCAGGGCATCCAGCTCCTGGGCATGATGACGGAGGCCATGCACACGCCGCTGCTCGCGGACCGGTACGTGGCGCTCAAGTCCGCGTCGTACATCCACCGCGCGGCCCGCGGCATCGACGAGGAGTTCACCGTCCGCGAGGACGGGAAGATCGCCAACCGCGCGCGGGAGGTGTTCGCCAAGGCGGAGGAGCTGCTGCGCGAGTGCCACACCGAGGGCATGGTGGCGGCCATCGGCAAGGGGCGCTTCGGTGACGTGAAGCGCGAGGAGACCGGTGGCAAGGGCCTGGACGGCGTGCTGGAGAAGGCGCCGGATTACTTCAATCCGTTCCTGGAAATGCTGGAGGCGTCATGATCCTGGGTACTTTCGTGGCTGTGATGATGGCCGCGGGCGGCGGCAGCGCGGATGCGTTGAGCAGCGTGACGGTGAAGACCATCGCGCTGAAGGCGCCGGCGGCGTGGACGCGCTCCAACGTGGAGGGCTCCGAGAAGTTCCTGGCGCCCTCCGGCGACGCGTACTTCCTGGTGGACGTGGGCACGGTGCAGACCGCGGGCATGAAGGCGGAGCTGTGCCGCACGAAGATCCTCGCGAACATCGGCGGTGATGGCTGGACGATGCTGAAGGTCGGCGGTCAGCCGGCCGCCACGAAGACGGACACGGACGCGGCGCCGGACGGCAGCGGCAACGTGGACACGGTGACGTACGTGGGGTGCAACGGGAAGACGACGTGGTCGGTGGTCTTCTACATGGAGCAGGGCAAGAAGGACCGTTTCTCCGCGGTGGCCGAGAAGGTGGGCACCAGCGTGTCGTTCACGCCGCCCAAGAACAAGAAGGGGTAGTTCGATGGTGAAGCCGAGCAAGCAGATCATCCGCCCCTACGGCGACCGTCGCGACGACGGCATGGTGCAGTTGTCGTTCACGCTGCCCGTGCCGCTGTCGGAGAAGGCCAAGGAGGCCGCCGCCCAGTTCACGAAGAAGATGGGCTTCACGGACGTGAAGGTGGCCGCCGCCGAGCGCGCGGCGGACCAGTACACGTTCTTCGTCGTCTACGCCCGCTCCAACGTGACGCTGGACTACGCGGAGATCGACGTGCCGGAGGTGGTGGTGCGCAAGATGGGGTTTGACGACCTCAACGCGCTCATCAAGGAGAAGGTGCGCCGGCGCATCGTCGTCTTCGGGGCGTGCACGGGCACGGACACGCACACGGTGGGCATCGACGCCATCCTCAACATGAAGGGCTACGCGGGCGACTACGGCCTGGAGCGCTACCCCGGCTTCGAGGCCTACAACCTGGGCAGCCAGGTGCCCAACGAGGACCTCATCCGGAAGGCCACCGCGAAGCACGCGGACGCCATCCTCGTCTCCCAGGTCGTCACGCAGCGGGACGTGCACAAGGACAACTCGCGCCAGTTCATCGACGCGGCGAAGGCGGCGGGCATCCACGGCAAGACGCTGCTGCTGTTGGGCGGGCCGCGCGTGGACCACAAGCTGGCGCTGGAGCTGGGCTTCGACGCGGGCTTCGGGCCGGGCACCAAGCCGTCCGACGTGGCGAACTACATCGTCCACGCCGTGATGAAGAAGGAAGGCACGGAGTCCGCGGACTCCCACTACCAGGGGGAACCCTCGTGAGCACTGGCACGAAGGCGGTACTGCGGCTGCGCATGGGCAGCCACGACGCGCACTACGGCGGCAACCTGGTGGACGGGGCGCGGATGCTCGGCCTGTTCGGGGACGTGGCCACGGAGCTGTGCATCCGCTCCGACGGGGACGAGGGCCTGTTCCGCGCCTACGACTCCGTGGAGTTCCTGGCCCCGGTGTACGCGGGGGACTTCATCGAGGCGGAGGGCGAGATCGTCAGCGAGGGCAACACGTCGCGGAAGATGCGCTTCGAGGCCCGCAAGGTGATCAAGCCCCGGCCGGACGTGAATGACTCGGCGGCGGACGTGCTGCCGGAGGCGGTGGTGGTGTGCCGCGCTTCGGGCACGTGCGTGGTGCCCAAGGACAAGCAGCGGGTGAAGCGATGAGCAGGCCCATGGTCATCACCGCCGCCCTGGTGGGCGCGGAGACGACGCGCGAGCAGACGCCGTACCTGCCCATCACCGCGGAGGAGATCGCGGAAGACGCGGCGAAGTGCCGCGAGGCCGGCGCGGCGATGGTGCACATCCACGTGCGCACGGCGGAGGGCAAGCCTTCGCAGGACGCGGCGCTGTTCCGCGCGGCCATCCGCGCCATCCGCAAGCGCACGGACATCCTCGTCCAGGTGTCCACGGGCGGCGCGGTGGGCATGGACGTGGACGAGCGGTGCGGCGGGCTCACGCTCACCGGCGCGGACAAGCCGGACATGGCCACGCTCACCACGGGCACGGTGAACTTCGGGGAAGAGGTGTTCTGGAACCCCCGGCCGCTGGTGCGCGACATCGCGAAGCGCATCAAGAGCATCGGCCTCAAGCCGGAGCTGGAGTGCTTCGACGTCGGGATGATCGACGAGGCGCGCTACCTGGCGAAGGAGGGGCTGGTGGAGCTGCCGGCGCACTTCGACTTCGTGCTGGGCGTGCCGGGCACGCTCCAGGCGCGGCCGGAGGTGCTGGACTTCATGATCGCCTCGCTGCCGGAGGGGAGCTCCTGGACGGTGGCGGGCGTGGGGCGCCAGCAGCTCCCGTTCGTGGAGGAGGCCGCGAAGCGCGGCGGCAACGCGCGCGTGGGCCTGGAGGACAACATCTACCTGTCCAAGGGCGTGCTCGCGAAGGGCAACTTCGAGCTGGTGGCGGAGGCCGCGAAGCGGGCCCGTGCCGCCGGCCGTGAGCTCGCCACCCCCGAGCAGGCCCGGCAGTTGTTGCGCCTGGGCTGAGGCCTTCAGGCGCCAGCCGCCATCCAGCGAGGCCCGGGAGCGGACGACGCCCCGGGCCTTCGTTTGTCAGGAGTCCGGCGCGCATTTCGTCCCGCTGCCCGGCACGCAGCGCATCCCCAACACCGCCCCGTCGTCCCGGCTGTCCGCACCGGACGGCTCGGGCATCATGCCGCGCATTCCTCCCGCGCTGACGGGAGCCCACGAGGAGCCGCGAAGCGATGGACACGGGACTGCAGGGCCAGGGCGTGCTGGTGACGGGGGGCGCGGGCGGCATCGGCACCGCGCTGGTGCGGGCGTTCGCGGGCGAGGGCTCGAAGGTGGCGGTGCACTACCACCGCAGTCAGGAGAAGGCGGCGGCGCTCGCGCGCGAGGTGGGCGGCGCGGCCGTGCGCGCGGACCTCACGGTGGAGGCGGACGTGGACGCGCTGGTGCCCCAGGCGGTGAAGGCGCTGGGCCGGCTGGACGTGCTGGTGTGCAACACCGGCGTCTATCCCGCCCCCGACGAGCCGCTGTGGAAGATGTCGCTGGAGCGCTGGCGCCTCACGCTGGCGCAGAACCTGGACAGCGTGTTCCTGAGCTGCCGCGCGTTCCTGCGCCACGTGGAGACCACGGGCACGGGCAGCATCGTCATCATCAGCTCCACGGCGGGCCTCTTCGGTGAGGCGGGCCACACGGACTACGCGGCGGCGAAGGGCGCGCTGGCGGCGGGCTTCGTGAAGAGCCTGAAGAACGAACTGCACCGCATCGCGCCCCTGGGCCGCGTCAACGTGGTGTGCCCGGGCTGGACGGAGGTGGGCCGCAACCGCGACAAGCTGACGGACCCGAAGTTCGTCGGCCGCGTCACGCGGACCATGCCGCTGCGCAAGGTGGGGCAGCCGGAGGACGTGGCGCGCGTCGTGGTGACGCTCGCGTCGGATCGCATCTCCGGGCACGTGACGGGTGAGGTCGTCACCGTGGCTGGAGGCATGGAAGGACGGGTGCTGCATGAAGACTGAGCTGGATGTGCGGACGTACAACCGCGAGGCGTGGAACGGCGAGGTGGGGCGGGGCAACCGGTGGACGTTGCCGGTGTCCCCGGAGGTCATCGCCGCCGCGCGGCGGGGCGACTGGAGCGTGGTGCTCACGCCGACGAAGCCCGTGCCGCGCGCGTGGTTCGGGGACCTGAAGGGCCGGGACGTGCTGGGCCTGGCGAGCGCGGGCGGCCAGCAGTGCCCGGTGCTCGCGGCGGCGGGCGCGAACGTCACCGTGTTCGACAACTCGCCCGCGCAGTTGGCGCAGGACCGCAAGGTGGCCGAGCGCGAGGGCCTGTCGCTCCGGTACGTGGAGGGCGACATGCGCGACCTGTCCGCGCTCGCCGACGGGAGCTTCGACCTCATCTTCCACCCGTGCTCCAACTGCTTCGCGGAGGAGATCCTGCCGGTGTGGCGCGAGGCCTTCCGCGTGCTGCGTCCGGGCGGCGTGCTCCTGTCCGGCATCTGCAACCCGGTGCGCTACCTCTTCGACCCGGTGGAGGAGGAGAAGGGCGTGATGCGGCTCAAGTACACGATGCCGTACTCGGACTTCACCAGCCTCACGGACGAGGAGCGCCGCCGCTACACCGACAAGGACGAACCCATGGTCGTGGGCCACTCGCTAGAGGATCAGTTGGGCGGCCAGATGGAGGCGGGCTTCGTGCTCACGAACCTCTTCGAGGACAAGTACGAGGAGAAGGACCTGCTCTCCACGTTCCTGCCCACCTTCATCGCCACGCGGGCCCTCAAGCCCGTATCGCGTTCGTGACGCAGAAGGGCGTTGCGCCGGGCCACCGCGAAAGCCTACAGGTGAGCTGTCCGGGTCCTCCCGGACATCCCCCCTTTCGTAGGAGTCGTCCATGAAGGTGTCGCTGCGTCTTTCCGCGGTCGTGATGATGGGTGTTTCGCTGCTGGGCCTGGGCTGTGAGGGCGCGGGCTCGCGGGATCCGCTGAACGCCATCGAGGCGGGCGCCCAGGTGGCGGTGGAGCCCTCGCTGGCGGAGGTGAAGCAGGGCGCGGTGGGTGACACGGTGCTGCGCTGCACGCAGCCGCAGGACGGCAGCTACCTGGAGGTGGTCCAGACGGCCACGGGCTACGAGGCGGCCACGGTGACGGAGGCCTACGACCCCTGGGACTGCCGCTGCACGTACGAGCAGCGCACGGTGCTGGGGCAGTACACGCGCTGCAACCGCTCCACGGTGGACCCGCGCATCCTGAACTGCTTCCGCATCGAGTCCAACGGCACGACGGGCAAGGTGGTGCTGTCCACCACGCGCGTGCAGCGCACGCAGATGGTCATCGGCGGCACGCAGACGGTGTCGTACACGGACCTGAGCATCGCGGCCATCAACCAGGACCCGGGCCACACGCCGCGCCAGGACTTCACCTACAGCATGTCGGACTGCCAGTAGCCGGCGGCTCGCCGGAGGCGATTTAACCTTCGGCGGGCTCCGGGGTTTTGGGTGTCAGGGCGCGACGGGAAGCAGGCTGCACGGCTGCTCCCGGCGCGTTTTGACCTGAACCCGGAGTCCACACACCATGTCGCTCAAGTCCATGCTTCGCGGTACCGCCGTCGCCACGCTGCTCCTCGCCGTCCCCGTGCTCGCCCAGACGGCCGCGCCGTCCGACGCCAACGCCCAGGCCGGCCAGTGCGAGGGGCGCCGGGGCAAGCACGGCGGCGGGGGCCACAAGTTCGGCCGCATGGAGCACCGGCTGGACAAGCAGGTCGCCGAAGGGCGCCTGAGCCAGGCCCAGGCCGACAGCTTCAAGGCGGAGGCGAAGCAGCTCCACGAGGAGATGAAGGCCGCGCGCGCCTCCAGCAATGGCCAGGTGGACGAGGCCACCCGCGCGCAGTTCAAGGAGCGCCGCAAGGCCCTGCGGGAGAAGATCCGGGCGGCGCTGGTGCCCACGCAGCAGGGCGCCTGATGCGTGGGGGACGTGACGCGGAGGCCCCGGCCGGCACAGACTGACCGGGCCCTTTCGTCCGCGGGAGTCCCCATGGTTCGCAGTCTCCTCGTCGCCCTCGTCGTCCTGACCGCCGGTTGCCGCGCGCACTCCCGCGCGACGCCGGACGCGGCGGCGCAGGCCCCGGTGGACGCGCCGGACGCGGCGGAGTCCCCGGCGGTGCTGGTGTCGGACGAGGAGCTCCAGCGCGTGCAGAAGCGCGCGCTGTACATCGTCGAGTCGGAGAAGGGCGCCATCAGCGCCACGGACCTGCTGCTCGCGCGTCCGGACCTGGACCGCGCGCGGATGAACTGGTTCTTCACCGTGCCGCGCGGCAACGCCTGGTACTCCGTCTTCGGCCGCTTCAATCCGGAGGACGTGTTCGTCCCCGCGTACGCGTACCGCGCGCCCATCGAGTTCTCCGGTGAGATGGAGGACTTCCCCGTCGAGTCCCTGCCCGAGGGCATGGACGCCCTGGCCCGCGCCGTGAGCGCCGCCTGCGAGCGCGTCTTCCAGGTGCACGGCCGCAAGCAGCTCAACCCCGTCGTGGTGGAGGAGGGCGACGGCATCACCGTCTACGTGCTCCAGGGCTTCGACGACTCGAACCTGTACCTGCTGGGCGGCGACTTCCGCTTCAAGTTCAGCAAGGACGGCCGCCAGAAGCTCCAGGAGCTGCCCCTGCACCAGGGGCTCATCCCCGTGTCCATCGCGCCGGACGCGGACGGCGAGCGGCCCCAGTTCTCCGCGCACGCGCACGTGCTCTTCCCGGGGCCGCTGGAGACGGAGCTCGCGCTGGTGATGCTCTATCCCGCGCTGGGCGGCCTCTTCGTGGGCGGGGCGGACCAGGACCGCGTCTACGCGCTGTCTCCGGACGGCACCATCCGCGAGGTGCGCCTGAGCCGCGAGGAGGTCCTGCGCGAGCTGCGGCCGGACGGCACCTTCGCACCGCCCGAGTCGCTGAACGTCGAACCGGAGCCCGGCGCGGACGTGGTGCTCTGAACAGCTCCTGCGCGCGCAGTGTTGAGCTTCGTTCACGCCTGGCCCGGCGGCCCGTCATGCCCATGGGGCGGGATGCTTGAGTTCGCGCCCTCACGACAGGAGGACACGGATGGCCTTGCAGAACGACTACCAGGACGTGCTGGACGTGGCGAAGAACGTGGGCGCGAAGATCGAAACGCGCGAGGAGAACGGCAAGCTCGTCATCAAGGGCAGCGTCGACCACGCCTTCGACCGCGATCGCATGTGGGATCAGATCAAGGCGAAGCACCCGAAGTGGAACGACGAGATCATGGTCATGCTCACCGTGACCCACGCCGAGCCCTACGGCCTGCACACCGTGAAGTCCGGCGACACGCTCAGCAAGCTGGCCAAGGACATCTACGGCGACATGAAGCTGTACACGAAGATCTTCGAGGCCAACAAGGATCAGCTCAAGGACCCGGACCACATCAAGGTGGGCCAGGTCCTCAAGCTGCCGCCGAAGACCCTCGCCAACCGCGCCTGAGCCTCCAGCGCTTCCTGCGTCCGGTGGGCCGCTCATTCGCGGCCCGCCGGTCTCCGGCTCAAGGACAGTACGGGCAGTCCACCGTCGCCTCGAGCGAGTCGTAGACGAGGCAGTTCTGGTCCGCGGCGCTGTCGTTCTTCTGCTGGCAGCGGTAGTTCCACACGGACGCGCACTGGGTATAGACCTGCGCGTCGCCGGTGGGGCCCTGGTAGGTGGGCGTGCAGGTGCCGCCCGAGCTTCCGCCCGACACGGTGCAGGTGTTGGGGTCGGTGTTGCTCGTGCACTTCATGCCGGAGCAGGTGGTGTTGCTGCCCATCCACTTGCCCGAACAACTGGACGCGCTGGTGCGCTGCTCACAGAGCACGCGGTTCAGGCTCCCATCGTAGTAGGCGCACGCGCCGCTGCCGCCGCCGCCACCCCCTCCGCCGCCACCTCCGGAGGGCGTTCCCCAGCTCCACTCCGGCGTCCTCGGCTCGGAGAAGCTGTTCAGCGCCACCTCGCCGTCAGCGAAGCCCACGTCCTCGCACGAGTCGCCGTCGAAGTAGCCGCAGTAGTCCCAGCCGTCGCACCAGAAGTCGCGGCACTCGCCTTCGGTGTCCTCATTGCAGAAGTAGATGGACGAGCCGTGGACGCAGGCGCCCTGCGTGGGGAAGCACCCGGGCAGCACGAGGCCCACGGCGAGGGACAGGAGGACCGCGGACACCATGCCCGTGAGCGGACGAGGAGAGGGATTCATACCGCCGGAATGTAGCTTCAAGCCGGCGCGGGATTCATCTGGGTCGCCGCGACCACGGACCTACAGACCGCGCAGGCGCGCGGCCCAGGCGAGGTAGGCGCCTCGCGGATCCACGAGCGGGTCGCGGAAGAGGGCGCGGATGTCGGCGGTGTCCACCTGGCCGGCGTCGAAGGCGCGGTAGAGGCTGTCCCCCAGGAGGTAGCCGAGCGCGTGGCTGACGCCGTGGAACAGGCGGTCGCGGCGCAGGGGGAGGAGCTTCACGGCCTCGTCGGGGGCCTCGGACTCCGTGGCCTTGTGCGCGAGCACGAAGGCGGCGATCTGCCGCTCCAGGCCCCGGGCCTCGCCGAAGCGCCTGGCCCACTCCGTGACGTTGGGGCAGGTGCGGCGCGGGTTGATCAGCTTGGAGCCGAAGAAGCCCAGGGCCTCTTCCATGCAGCGCGCGTAGAAGGCCTCGGAGGCGCCGCGCGGTGCGTCCATGGCGTCGCCCACGGCGCAGTGGCGCACGAAGTGGGCGGCCTCCTCCGCGGCGTGGTTGAGGGACAGGGACGCGAGGTACGCCGTGCGCGCGCGCGGGATGTAGCCGCTCTCACGCGACAGGATGTGCTTGCGCAGTTGGGACAGCTCCGCCTGCGTGAAGCGGCCCCTGCGGCGGATGCGGGCGAGCACGTCGCCGTCCGCCGCCGTGGTCACCTCCACCGAGTCCAGCTCGCGGCCCACGGACACGCCCGCGAGCCCGCCGATGAGCTCCGCCATGTCCCGGAAGCGCTCCGCGGCGCTGCGGTCCAGGAGGGGCGCGTCGTCGCCTTCGGCCTCCAGGTAGTCCAGGAAGCTCTGCTGGCAGAGGACCGGGGACGCGTTCATCAGGCACAGCGCGCCGTCCGCCAGCTCCACGGCCTCCGCGCCGCCCAGCCGGCCCTCGCGCGCGAGGCGCCACCAGAGGCCTTCGGCGTTCTGGTACACGACGAGCCCTCGGCGCGGATGGGCGTCTCCCAGGGCGCGCTCCACCTGCGCGGGCAGGTGGCAGGGCGCGGCGTGGAACTGGCCCACCAGCACCATCACCAGCGGGACATCCTCCGCGCGGGCCACGTGGGCGATGCGCTCCGCGGCGAAGGCGTCTCGCAGCGCGAGCGAGCGCTCTCCCTGGGCCCGCCGGTCGATGGCGGCCACCTGGAGCTTGAGGCGCTTCGCGAAGGCCAGCACGGCGCGGATGCCAGCGCCGGGACCCGGGCCCGGGGTGGGGCCATGGCCCAGCCGGGACATCAGGGTGCGCTCGGGCAGGCGCCCCGCGAGGTACGCGTCGAGCGCGGCCTGATGACGGCCCTCCACGCACTCGAGCGCCAGCACGACGCGGCGGCCGGAGGCGAGGGCGCGCTCGGCGAGGTCCAGGTAGGTCTGCTGGGCGAGCGGCAGCGTGTGGTAGTCGCCGACGTAGACGAGGTCCGACGCCGCGATGCGCTGGTGCACGTGGGTCAGGGTGACCAGGCGCTGATAGGTGCTCGTGCGCCGGCGGTAGCGGGCCTCGTAGGCGCGGAAGGCTTCGGTGCGGCCTTCGACCACCCGGGCGATCTGGGCGCGTTGACGGCGGAAGAGGGCGAGGTGAAGGGCAAGCGACGCGCGCATGGAGCGAGAGGCACCGTCGCATGCGCTCGTGGAGGCGGCAAAAAATCAGCGGGACGCGGGCGGGTGGCTTGCTTGACTCGCATGGCCCTGCAACGGACCATCGTCGTCAATCTTGCAGACCGTTCTTCCCCGCACGCTCATGCTCTGTGCCGTGGTGTTCGCCGCGGCCCCCGTCCACGCGCAGGAGGCCGCGCTGCTGCACGCGTCGCCGCCGCGCGCCGAGGCCCGGCAGCCCCTCCAGTTGGATGCGACGCTGGTGGATGGCGGCAAGGTGCTGGAGCTCTTCGTCCGCTATCGCGGCCCGGGCGAGCCGTACGTCCAGGTCCCCATGGAGCGGCAGTACGGAGACCTGTACCGCGCGGTGATTCCCGCCGAGCACATGGTGCCACCCGGCGTGGAGTACTTCGTCGAAGCGGCGATGTTGGATGGAGCGCGCACGCCGCTCTTCATGTCCGCGCTCCGGCCCGCGAGGGTGATGGTGGGGACGCAGGCGCCGGAGCCCCCGCCGGTCCGCGCGCCGCCGGGGCGCAAGGGGACCCGTGACACCCCGAGGTCCGCGCCCGACATCGACGCCTTCGCGCCGCCGTCGGGGGCAGGGGAGGACGATGGCGCGGCAGGTGCGCCGCCGCCTTCCGCGGGCCGTCCGGATGGAACAGGCGCGCGCGCGGGGACCGCCGATGCGCGGACTTCGACGCGAGCGGACAGCGCGGACTCCCGTCCGACTGCGTCCGACCCACGAGCATCGGGAGCCCCCAGCGGTACGGACCCTCGTGCTTCGAGCCGCACGGAGGGTACGGACTCGCGGGCTTTGACCCGCACGGACGGCACGGACTCGCGGGCTTCGAGCCGGACGAATTCACCGGCCTCGCCCTCGGCCCGAATGGACGGTTCGCGAGCCCCGGTTCACGCGGACGCATCCGACTCTCGCGCTCCGGCTCGCGCGGCGGATTCGGACTCGCGGACTCCCGGGCGCGCGGGCAATGGCGACTCCCGCGCTTCGAACGACTCCGACGACGCGATGGCCGCGCTCAACGCGGACCTTCCTCCGGAACCTCGCTCCGACACCCGCGCGTCCGCTTCCTCCCACAGCGCCATGGACGACGACCTGGCCCTCTACAGCGCGGAGGACGTGCTCGCGGTGACGACCCTCCAGGAGGAGGCCGTCCGCACCGTGCCGGCCATCGGCGCGTCCTTCAACCGCTCGCAGATGATCGCCCTGGGCGCCCGCACTGTGGCGGACGTGCTGGACGTGGTGCCCGGCGTGTCCGTCAGCCGCGACGTGCAGGGCTTCCACCGCACCGCCATCCGGGGCCTGCGCAACGACGCGGAGGTGCTCTTCCTCCTCGACGGGCACCGCCTCAACAACTTCTTCGACGGCAAGGCCCTCATGAACCTGCCGGTGGAGAACCTGGAGCGCATCGAGGTCATCCGCGGCCCTGGCTCCGCCGTCTACGGCGCGGGCGCCTTCCAGGGCGTCGTCAACCTCGTCACCCACCACGCCGACGGCGTCCGGGGCGCCATCACCACCGGCGGCGTCCCCCGCGACGACGGCCGCCTGGCGCTCGCCACCGACGGCCACCTGTCCGCCGCGCACACCACCGGCGACCTGCGCCTGTTCGCGGACCTGGACCTCTGGACCCAGGAGGGAGACTCGCTCCTCATCGCCCATGACGCGCTCGACGACGAGGCCGTGGCCCAGGGCCTGCGCGACGTGGACCAGCCCGCGGGCCGCACCCGTGACGGCCGCTTCCTCGTCAACGCGGGCGGCGGCGTGTCCTACGGCCTGGACAGCGCCGGCCGCGTGGGCGTCACCGCGCGCTACCTCTCCGAGAAGCGCGATGCCCTCATCGGCCTGTTCGACACCGTGGGCAACGACTCCCGGCTGTCCTGGGACGTGCTGCTCGCGGACCTCACCTGGGAGCGGCCCCTCTCCGACAGCGGCCAGGTGCGCGCCCGGCTGGGCTTCGATCAGCAGTCCACCGACCGCCGCTTCCAGCTCACGCCCCTGGCCTTCCGCACCGGCGACGGCGTGGACCGCCTCTTCCCCGACGGGCTCCAGGAACAGACGCAGGTCACCGTGCGCACCGTGACGGCCTCCGTGGACGCGGACCTCGCGCTGGCGAAGGAGAACCACCTCACCCTGGGCTTCGTCGCCGAGCAGCAGTCGCTGTCCCGGTACGACTACACCACGAACTACACGCTCGACGGACGCCTGCGCCCCAGCCCCGCCGCCCCGGAAGGCCTGGTGGACCTTACGAAGGGCGCGGCCTCCCGCCGCCTCAACCTGGGCCTGTCCGCGCAGGACCAGTGGACCGTGCTCTCCGCGCTCACGCTCACCTTCGGCCTGCGCCTGGACGCCATCCAGCTCCCCGACGCGGAGGCGTCAGGCACGCTCGACGCCAGCAAGATGCTGGTGCGGATCAACCCGCGCGTGGGCCTGGTCATCGCCGCGTCGGACGCGCTGGTGCTCAAGGCGCTGTACGGCCGGGCCTTCCGCGCCCCCACGCCCCAGGAGCTGGTCGAGCGCATCCCCGACACCGACTACAACCAGGGCCGCTTCGAGGGAAACCCGCTGCTGAAGCCCACCACCGTGGACACCTTCGAGCTGGGCATGGACCTGGTCCAGGCCGCGGGCGACACCCGCGTGCGCGTGCGCGCCAACGCCTTCCTGCAGAACTTCGCCTCGCCCATCACCCCGGTGGACACCAGCGGCAACATCGTCCCCCTGCGCAACCGCGAGCTGGGCGTGCGCGTGTACGGCGTGGAGGCGGAGGCCCGCCTGGAGGCGTCCAAGCGCGCCGTCGCGTGGGTCAACGCCAGCCTGTCCCGCGCGCAGGACCTGGAGGTGCCGGAGCAGTCCCGGCTGCTCACGGACGTGCCCCAGGCGCGCTTCAACGCGGGCGTGTCCATGCCCCTGGGGGACTGGGTGAACCTGGACGTGGTGGTGCGCTCCGGCGCCGAGCGGCGCAACAACAACCGCTCCACGCTGGAGCTCATCCGCCGCTACGAGATCCCCGCCTACAGCCTCATCACCGCGCAACTGCGCACCGAGCCCATCTGGGAGCACTTCGAGGTGACGCTCTTCGCGCAGAACCTCTTCGACCACGACCTGCGCGACGACGTGCCCCGGCCGGACCGCGTCACCGGCCTGCTGCCGCGCGAGGGCGTGTCCGGCTACCTCACCCTGAGGGCCTTCTACTGATGGACCGCCGCCACCTCACCGCCGCGCTCGCGGCGCTCACGCTGCTGCCCGGCTGCCTCGCGTACAACGACTCCTGCGCCCCGCTGGTGGACGACCCCGACGCCGTCGTGGGCTACCTGGGCGAGGAGGTCCAGTTGGGCTCGGCCTTCACCCGCCATGACAACAACGCGCTGGGGCAGTTGGCCGCGGACGCGTTCCTCCACGCCGAGGACGGCGCCGCGAAGGCCACGGAGCTGGGCATCATCAACGGCGGCTCGCTGCGCGACGAGGGCCTGTGCGTCACCCGCACGTCCCTGCGCACGGGGCCGCTCACCGACGGCGTCCTCCACGAGGTCATCCTCTTCGAGAACCTCGTCGTGACGGTGGACCTCACGGAGAAGCAGCTCGTGGACGTCTTCGAGCACTCCGTGGAGGCGCTGGCCCTGGAGGGGCAGGCCATCGTGTCGCCGTCCGGCGCCTTCCTCCACGTGTCCGACGGCACCACCCTGCGCGTGGACTGCGCGCGTCCGGCGGGCCAGCGCGTGACGGAGCTGCGCGTGCGCGGCCGCGCCGTGTCCATCCCCGCGCGCGACGACACGTCCATCCGCTACCGGGTGGCGATGTCCACGTTCCTGCTGGAGGGAGGGGACGGCTACGGCGGCATCCTGGGCAACGCGGGACAGGACCCGGACCGCAACCCGGTGACGGCGCGCAAGCTGGGCGGCACGGACGCCAACATCGCGGCGGCGTACATGAAGAGCACGTACCCCAGCCCGGTCCAGGCGCTGAAGGAAGCCCCGCGCATCGTCTTCACCAACTGCGCCCGGCCCGCCCGGCCCGCCCCGCGCTGACGTCATGCGCGGTGTCGGACTTCACGGGGCCGGGGTGGACGGAGGCCCCTAAGGCTTGGAGGGCTCGTCCGAGGAGGCCGGGGCGCTGGAGGTCACCACCGCCGGAGCGGAGGTGGCCGTCTGCGCCGCGGGGGCCACCGGCCGTGGAGGCAGGGGGCCCAGCACGTCGTTGACCGAAGGCATGCGGCGGATGTCCGCGCGGGCGACCTTCCATGCCTGCTGGACGATCCACGACAGGGAACGATCCTGTCGCGTGGCCTCACGCTGGATCTCTTCCAGCATGTCCTCGGGGAAGTAGAGGGATTGCTTGCGGTGATCCGTGGTGGCCATTGCCCTGCCTTACGGCCTTTCTTCGCGCGGGTCCGTGCGCTCGTCGCCCGTGACGTCATTCACGGCAGGGAATGACTTGATGCGGTCGCGGGCGATCTTCCAGGCCTGCTGCACCACCCATGAGAGGGAACGGTCCTGCCGGTTCGCTTCCTCCTGGATCTCCTTCAGCATCTCCTCGGGGAAGTACAGCGACTGCTTGCGCTTGTCGGTGCCTGCCATGCCTGGGTCTCCGGGGCGGATTCGAGGTGACGACCTGAACACACCGGAGCGGTTATCCGACAGACGCCCTGAAGGGTCAACGGTTTCGGAGCACTCAAGCGTGCGCCCGCGGGCTGAACGCCCCACTTCCGACAATGGGTGCCAGCAAAAAGAAAGAGAAACGCCCCGGCCTCCGCGAGGGAGACCGGGGCGCTTCGGAAAGAGGGACCGCAGGGAGCGAATCTCCAAGCGGCCCCGTGGACCCAGAGGGGGAGGGGGGGGACCCCTAGGTCCAACGTCATGAAGTCCAGAACGTCCAACCAACAACCACGAGGCGCCGTTCTATTTCCGCCCCGCGTCCCTGCGTTGTGGGAATCATGGACTGCATCCCCACGCCTTCCGTTCACCGCGAATCTGTAACCCGGTCATCCGACACTCCATTCCGATCGCTGGCGCCATGCCTCGCGCGTCCCCTGAAAGCTCCCCGCTGCCTGCCATGCTCGCCCGCTCGTATGCCGGGCACGGTGCCCGCTCGCGCTCGGTGCTGCTCGCCGTCTCCGGAGGCGCGGACTCCACCGCGCTCCTCGTGGGGACGGCGCGCGTGCGCGAGGCGCTGGGGCTGCGCGTGGAGGTGGCGACGGTGGACCACGGCCTGCGGGCGGAGGCCGCGCGCGAGGTGACCTCCGTCGTCACCCTGGCCGAGCGCCTGGGGCTGACCTGCCACGTCCGGCGGCTCGCGCTGGCGCCCGGGGCGGGGCTGGAGGCGCGGGCGCGCGAGGCGAGGTACGCGACCCTGGAGGTCCTGCGACAGGAGCGCGGGCTGGACTTCGTGGCCACCGGCCACACGCTGGACGACCAGGCGGAGACGCTGCTCATGCGGCTGGCCCGGGGCGCGGCGCTCCGGGGCGCGCGCGCCATCCACGCCCGCGCGGACACGCTCCTCCGTCCGCTGCTCGCGTGCTCGCGCGAGGACGTGCTCGCCTTCCTGGCCACCGAGGGGGTGGGGTTCGTGGTGGATCCGATGAACGCGGACCCCTCCTACTTCCGCACGCGCGTGCGCCAGGACGTGCTGCCCGCGCTCCACCGCGCGGCGGGCTTCAGCACCGTGGAGCACCTGGCCACCTTCGCGCGGCTCGCCTCCGAGGACGCGGCCCTGCTCGACGGGCTGGCGCAAGGGGCGTGGGCGCGGCTGGAGCTGCCCGGGGGCGGGCTGGACGCCGTGGGCCTTCGCGCGCTGGAGCCGCCGCTGTGGCGCCGCGTGCTCGCACGGCTGCTGGGCGCGGCGGGGGCCCGGGTGGACCACGCCACGCTGGAGCGCGCGTGGGGCGTGGTGGCGCGCGGGGGCGTCATGCCGCTGAGCGACGGCCTCCTCCTGAAGGCCACCGGCGGGCGGGTGCGCTGCGTGGGGGCGGGAGGGGAATCACCGCCCGCGCCGCTGGTGCTCGCGGGGCCGGGGGCGCAAGGGGACTTCGGCGCGTGGCGCTTCCAGGTGGCCGCGGAAGGTTTGCCGCCCCCGGGCGTGTTGGCCCTGGTGTTGGAGGAGGGGACAGCGTGGCCACTCACGGTGCGTTCCAGGAAGCAGGGCGACCGCGTCCGTACGCGCGCGGGCCACCGCAAGGTGCAGGACGTGCTGGTGGATGCCCGCGTCCCTTCGGAGGCGCGCGACGCGCAGCCGGTGGTGGTGGACGCGCGCGGCGAGCCGCTGTGGCTCCCCGGCGTCCTGCCGCGCTTCGTCGAACCTGGAGCCGCTTCGCGCGAGGTGGCTTCCCGACACTCGCTGTGGGCCTTCCCGCCGCTCACGAGCGAACGGAAGACCCCTCCGTTATAGAGTCGAAGCTTCGAAACGGGGGATGGTCGCGGTCCCCTAAATAGTTGAGGGCTTTTTGCTGTTGCTGATACGGTCCGTCGCTGGCCTGCACACGGGCGGGCGCCGGGCACATGACGAACTTCGCCAGGGTTCCTCCTGGCACGGCCCTCATCCCGCCGAGTACCGAAAGGGCAGCTGAAACGTGCGTTCGACCTACAAGACCATCGGGCTCTGGGTCATCCTGATCGTCCTCTTCGTCGCCTTCTACAATTTCTTCTCCCAAGGCAACGAGCAGGTGCAGGAACCGACCTTCACCCAGCTTCTGACCAAGGTGGAGGAGAAGAAGGTCCGTGCCGTCTCCGTCAAGGGCAACACCTACTCCGGCACGTTCAGCGACTCGAACGACAAGTTCCGGACGACGGGGCCCGCGCCGGACGTGGCCGTGCTCAACCAGCTCCGCGCCTCCGGCGTGGACGTGAAGTACGAGCGCGAGGAGCAGAACAGCCTCTGGCTCACCATCCTCGGGCAGTGGATGCCCGTCGTCTTCCTGTTCCTGTTCTTCATCTTCTTCATGCGCCAGCTCCAGGGCGGCAGCGGCAAGGCGATGACGTTCGGGAAGTCGAAGGCGAAGCTGCTCAGCGAGAGCCACAACAAGGTCACGTTCGCGGACGTGGCCGGCGTGGACGAGTGCAAGGAGGAGCTGGAGGAGATCGTCGCCTTCCTCAAGGACCCCAAGAAGTTCACCAAGCTGGGTGGCCGCATCCCCAAGGGCGTCCTGATGATGGGCCCCCCGGGCACGGGCAAGACGCTGCTCGCCCGCGCGGTGGCCGGTGAAGCGGGCGTCCCGTTCTTCTCCATCTCCGGCTCGGACTTCGTGGAGATGTTCGTGGGCGTCGGCGCCAGCCGCGTGCGCGACCTGTTCGAGCAGGGCAAGAAGAACGCCCCCTGCATCATCTTCATCGACGAAATCGACGCCGTGGGCCGCCACCGTGGCGCGGGCCTGGGCGGCGGTCACGACGAGCGTGAGCAGACGCTCAACCAGTTGCTGGTGGAGATGGACGGCTTCGAGTCCAACGACGGCGTCATCCTGATCGCCGCCACCAACCGTCCGGACGTGCTGGACCCGGCGCTCCAGCGCCCGGGCCGCTTCGACCGCCGCATCATCGTCCCCCGTCCGGACCTGAAGGGCCGCCTGGGCGTGCTGAAGGTGCACACCCGCCGCGTGCCGCTGGCCCCGGAGGTGGAGCTGGAGGTCATCGCCCGCGGGACGCCCGGCATGACGGGCGCGGACCTGGAGAACCTGGTCAACGAGTCGGCCCTGATGGCCGCGCGCCAGAACAAGGAGCGCGTGGACCTGGCGGACTTCGAGCAGGCGAAGGACAAGGTCTTCATGGGCCCGGAGCGCCGGTCCATGATCATGACCGACAAGGAGAAGCGGAACACGGCCGTCCACGAGGCCGGCCACGCGCTCCTCGCCAAGCTGCTGCCCGGCTGCGACCCGCTGCACAAGGTCACCATCATCCCGCGCGGTCAGGCCCTGGGCGTCACCTGGAGCCTGCCCACCGAGGACAAGGTGAACGGCTACCGCAAGCAGATCCTCGACCAGATCACCATGGCCATGGGTGGCCGCATCGCCGAAGAGCTCATGTTCAACGAGATGAGCAGCGGCGCGGCGAACGACATCGAGCGGGCGACCGAGACGGCGCGCGCCATGGTGTGCCGCTGGGGCATGAGCGAGAAGATGGGCCCGCTGGCGTTCGGCAAGAGCGACGGTGAGGTCTTCCTGGGCCGCGACTTCAACGCGTCCAAGGACTACTCCGAGGACACCGCCCGGCAGATCGACGCGGAGGTCCGCAGCATCGTGGTGGGCTGCTACACGCACGGCAAGCAGTTGCTGACCGACAAGCTGGACGTGCTCCAGCGCGTGTCCGACGCCCTGGTGGAGTACGAGACGCTCGACGCCGAGGACGTGAACATCATCCTCCAGGGGGGCCAGCTCACCCGTGAGCGCCCGGCGCCGCGCATCAGCTCCACGCCGAAGCCGACGGAGAAGAAGGACAAGCGGAAGATCCTCGACGCGCTCGAGGGCCTGCCCAACATGGAGCCGAAGAAGGCGTAACGCCGCTCAAGGCTTCCTCCTGAAGTGACGAAGGCCCTTCCCGTGAACCGGGGAGGGCCTTTTCGTTTTGTCCTTGTGAACTCCAGGCGCCACTCCGGGCCCTCCGCCTTCCCTCCCTGGGGGCCGTGTCCCGTGTCCGCGAGCGGATGCTCGCTGGCACCTGGGATGCAGTTTCAAGGGACCGCGGCGCTGGGAAGGCCTCGCCGGGGGACGACACGACGATGCGGAACGGATGGAAGCGGGGAGCGCAGGGGGCAGCGGCGTTGGCGATGCTGGCGGTGCTGCCACGGTGCGGCGGAGCGACGGGGGCGGAGGACGGGTTGACGGAGGGGGCGTTGACGGCGGTGGAGCAGGCGGCGCTGCCCGCCTCATGCCAGCCCCAGACGTCTCTGGACTCACGGACGCTGGTGCCGGTGGGCGACGGTTCCGTGCGCAGTGACCAGCCGGACGTGAACATGAGCAGCGTGTCCACGCTGTACGTGGACGCGGCCCCCACGCGCTACCAGTCGTATCTGCGCTTCCAGTTGGAGGGGGAGGGCGGCGAGCTCGTCCAGGCGCGGCTGCGGCTGTACGCGAAGCAGGGCACCCACACGGGGCTGTCGTTCCACCCGGTGACGGGGAGCGTCTATGAACCCGCCCTCACCTGGAACACCCGGCCGGCGCAGGGCGCCGCGGTGACCACCGTGGCCTCCGTCGCCAATGACGCCTGGCTGACGGCGGACGTGAAGGGGGCGGTGCTCGACCGCCACACCTTCGACCTGGGCGTCCTCCCGCTGGGGGACGACGGGGCGGAGTTCTCCTCGCGCGAGGCGTCCAACGTTTCGCGCCGGCCGCGGTTGGACACGGTCTACCGCTACGACTGGTGCACGTACCGGGGGAGCGGCACGCCCTCGCAGGCCTGGGCGAAGACGCTGGGGGGCACGGCGCGGGAGCAGGCGCGCGCGCTGCTCAACCTGCCGGATGGCTCCGGCTTCGTGCTGGGTGGGGCGTACCATGACGGTCCGGCGCAGGCGGGCGGCGCGGAACTGCCGGGGCCCTCGGGCTTCCTGGTGGCGCGCTTCAACACGGCGGCCCAGCACCAGTGGTCGCGCGCGTACGGGGTGGGGCAGCCGGTGTCCCTGGAGGCGATGACGGTGACGCCGCTGGGCAACGTGCTGGTGGTGGGCACCTACGAGGGCAGCCCGGACCTGGGCACCGGCGCGCTGCCGTACATCGCTCCCAACACCCCCGCCGTGGGGATGTTCGTGCTGAAGCTGTCCCCCACCGGCAACCCCGTCTGGGCGCGCGGCTTCCACGCGGAGACGCGGCCGGGCTGGGCGGAGGGGCAGGTCTACACGTCCATCGCCGTCCCCACCGCCGTCGCCACCGACGCCAACGGGAGCGTCATCGTCGCGGGCCACTTCAAGGGCTACATGGACCTGGGCGGCGGCGACCTCTACGCGGGCTCGATGAGCGAGAGCCGGGATGACTCGACCCGGTCCCTCTTCCTGGCGAAGTTCGACTACAGCGGCGGCCACCAGTGGTCGCAGGCCTTCTACACCGTGGACGAGTACACGGTGGCGTCCGCGCTCGCCACGGACGCGGGGGGCAACATCTTCATGGGGGGCCGCGGCAACAACGCCACGCTCGCGACGCCGGGCCTGCGCGTGGGCACGGCCTTCGTGGCGCGCTTCGCGCCGGATGGCACGCCGGTGTGGGGCTACGGATTGAAGGGGGGAGGCATCGGCCGCATCCGCGGCCTGGCGGCCCTGCCCGACGGGGGCGTGGCGTTCGCCGGAGGCTTCAACGGGACGTTCACCTTCCAGGGCCAGACGTATTCGAGCCATGACCCCACCCACGATGTGCGCCCGGATGACGGCGTGTTCGGCACGCTCACCGCGACCGGCGGCGAGGGCTGGGTGCGCGTGCTGACAACCCAGCCCTCCGGGGACGTGGCGGAGCAGGTGGCGGTGGATGGCGCGGGCAACATCGTGGTGAACGGCCGTGTGTCGGCGTACACGCTGGACCTGGGCGGCGGCGAGCTGGGCACGCCCGGTCTGCCCCAGGGCGGCGCGCTCCGGTTCGTGGCCAGCTTCAGCCCCACGGGCGCCCACCGCTGGTCTCGCATGCTGGGCTCCCAGGTCTCCGACGCGTTCATGGCGGTGTCGCCGGACGGCTCCACGCGGCTGGGCTTCACGTTCGAGGGCTCCACGCCGGTGGGGACCACGACGTTCTCCTCCTCGGGGCTGACGGACATGGGGCTCATCCAGTTCAACCCGTGACGGCCTCGCGGCCGGGGTGACGTGACGGGGCCCGGTGCCTTCCTCGCGAGGCGCCGGGCCCTGTGTGCGTTCCCGCCGTCCTCCCTTCCCTGGACCCGGCGAAGCGGCGACACTCATCGCTCGCAGTCCTCACGCTCCGAAGGGGTCCTGACCGTGCTGCGCGCACGCCTCATCTCCCGCGACCGTCCCGACGACCTGTCGCTGGTCCTCCGCCGCCTGAACCTGTCCCCCCGCACCCGCGAACACCTGGGGCGCGAGCTGGGCTACGCGCACGTGCTCGTCACCGGGGGCCGCCCCTCCTACGAGGAGGAGCTGGTGCCGCCGTACGGCTCCAAGGAGCGCGAGAAGCTGCCCACCTGGACGGCGGGAGGCCACGTGGACCACCCCGGCGAGGTGCTCCTGTCCGGCAGCCGCCAGCAGTTCGACCGGCTCATCTCCCTCGCCCGCAGGTCCCCCCGCACGGACGGCCTGGCGCGCGTGCTGGAGGAGGTGCTGGCCCCCGCGCCCATGCCGGCGCTGACGCTGAGCGGGCGCCGGTTCGAGTGGGGCACGCGCACGTACCTCATGGGCGTGGTGAACGTGACGCCGGACAGCTTCTCCGACGGCGGCAGCCTCCCGGACGCGGCCAGCGCCGTGGAGCACGCGCTGAGGCTGGTGGACGCGGGCGCGGACATCGTCGACGTGGGCGGTGAGTCCACCCGGCCGGGCTCGCTCCCGGTGTCCGCGGACGAGGAGCTGTCGCGCGTCCTCCGGGTGGTGGAGGGCATCAAGCGCCGCTCCACCGTGCCCATCTCCGTGGACACCACCAAGGCGGCGGTGGCGAAGGAGGCGCTCAAGGCCGGCGCCCACCTGGTCAACGACGTCACCGGCTTCCACTCGGACCCGGCGCTGCCCGGGGTGGTGGCCGCCGCGGGCGCCGCGTGTTGCCTCATGCACACCCAGGGCCTGCCGAAGACGATGCAGGACGCGCCGCGCTACGCGGACGTCGTGGGCGAGGTGATGGACTACCTGGAGGAGGGGATGTTCCAGGCCACCGAGGCGGGCATCCCCCGCGAGCGCATCCTCCTGGACCCGGGCATCGGGTTCGGCAAGACGCTGGAGCACAACCTCTTCCTCCTGCGCCGGCTGGAGGAGCTGCGGGGGCTGGGGCAGCCTTTGCTGGTGGGCACCAGCCGCAAGTCCTTCCTCGGGAAGCTGACGGGCGGCAAGGGCCCCCAGGAGCGCCTGGCGGCCACCCTGGGCTCCGTGGCGGCCATGGCCGTCCTGGGGGGCGCGGACGTGGTACGGGTGCATGACGTGGGAGAGGCGCGGGACGCGCTGGCGGTGGCGGACGCCATCCGGAGGGCCCGGGGCGGCGGCGACCTGTACGGCGGCTGACGGGGACAAGCCCCGGCGTCCGAAACAGGCCGGGTCCCCCCGCCCGGGCGCTTGCCTGGGTGGCACCGCATCCCTAGCTTCGGGCCCATGTGCTGGACGGGGTATAAGCCCCGGACGCGAGTGGCCGGAGCCCTTCCGGCAATGGGAAAGGTGGAGCGGCACACATGGCGTACAGGATGGACATGCCCCCGAAGGAAGCGCAGAAGACGGAGCGACTGTTCGGCACGGACGGCGTTCGTGGCGTGGCCAACGTCTATCCGATGACGGCCGAGGTCGCGATGAAGCTCGGCCGCGCCCTGGCGTACCTCATCCGCAACGGTCCGCACCGCCACCGCGTCATCGTGGGCAAGGACACGCGCCTGTCCGGCTACATGCTGGAGCAGGCCCTGTCCGCCGGCCTCATCTCCATGGGCGTCGACGTGGAGCAGGTGGGCCCGCTGCCCACGCCCGGCATCTCCAACCTCACCACGTCCATGCGCGCGGACGCGGGCGCCGTGATTTCGGCGTCCCACAACCCGTACCAGGACAACGGCATCAAGTTCTTCTGGCGGGACGGCTTCAAGCTGCCGGACGAGACCGAGGCCAAGATCGAAGAGCTGGTCTCCAGCGGCGAAATCGACAACATCCGCCCCACGGCGACGAAGATCGGCCGGGCCATCCGCCTGGACGACGCGCGCGGCCGCTACATCGTCTACCTGAAGGCCACCTTCCCCCGCGAGCTGACGCTGGAGGGGATGACCATCGTGGTGGACTGCGCCAACGGCGCGGCGTACCGCACGGCGCCCGCGGTGCTGGAGGAGCTGGGCGCGAAGGTCATCGCGCTGGGCGTGTCCCCGGACGGCAAGAACATCAACCACAAGTGCGGCGCGCTCCACCCGGAGGGCCTGGCCAAGGCGGTGGTGAAGCACGGCGCCCACCTGGGCGTGGCGCTGGACGGCGACGCGGACCGCCTCATCGTCGTGGACGAGAAGGGCAACGTCGTGGACGGCGATGCCATCATGGCCATCTGCACGGGTGAGCTCGTCGCGCGCAAGGAGCTGAAGAAGAAGACGCTCGTCTCCACGGTGATGAGCAACATCGGCCTGGAGCGCGCGGTGTCCCAGTGGGGCGTGAAGGTGGTCCGCACGCGCGTGGGCGACCGGCACGTCGTGGACGAGATGCGCCGCAACGGCTACAGCCTGGGCGGCGAGCAGAGCGGCCACCTCATCTTCCTGAACCACACCACCACGGGCGACGGCACGCTCGCGGCGCTCCAGTTGCTGGCCGTGATGTGCCGCCAGCAGAAGCCGCTGTCGGAGCTGGCCTCCATCTTCCAGCCGGTGCCGCAGACGCTGCTCAACGTCGTGGTGAAGCAGAAGCGCGAGCTGGGTGAGCTGCCCACGGTGATGAAGGCCATCAAGAACGTGGAGCAGAAGCTGGGCAGCAACGGCCGCGTGCTGGTGCGCTTCTCCGGCACGGAGCCCAAGGCCCGCGTCCTGATTGAAGGCGAGGACGCGGCGCGCAACGAGGCGTACGCCCGCGAAATCGTCGAGGCGCTCTCCAAGGCGCTCAACGGCTAGCGACAGCGGTTGACTTCCGGACGCCGGCCACGAATAGAGGGGCCGGCGCGGGCCCGGGTCCCTGGACAATCCCGCACCGCGCCAGCGCAAGGAGCGGGACGATGGGACAGCGACTGGGTGTCAACGTGGATCACGTGGCGACGCTGCGGCAGGCGCGGCGCACCGTGTATCCGGATCCGGTGACGGCCGCGGCGATGGCGGAGCTGGCCGGCGCCCGGCAGATCACCATCCACCTGCGCGAGGACCGGCGCCACATCCAGGACCGGGACCTGCGCATCCTCCGCGAGACGGTGCAGACGCTCCTGAACCTGGAGATGGCCGCCACCGCGGAGATGGTGAAGATCGCCTACGAGTACAAGCCGGACGTGGTGACGCTCGTCCCCGAGCGGCGCGAGGAGCTCACCACCGAGGGCGGCCTGGAGGTGGCCGGCCAGCGCGAGTCCATCGCGAAGATCATCAAGAACCTCAAGGACGGGGAGATTTCCGTCTCGCTGTTCATCGATCCGGACCTGGACCAGGTGCGCGCTTCGCACAAGGTGAACGCGGACCGGGTGGAGCTGCACACGGGCCGCTACTGCGAGGCGCGCAACGAGAAGGAGCGCGCGCGGGAGCTGGCGCGCATCGTGGACGCGGCCAAGGCGAGCGCCAAGCTGGGCATGGGCGTGGCCGCCGGGCACGGGCTCAACTACGACAACGTGCAGGCCATCGCTCGCATCCAGGAGATCGACGAGCTGAACATCGGGCACGCCATCGTGGCGCGCGCGGTGCTGGTGGGCTTCGAGCGCGCGGTGCGCGAGATGCTCGAACTGATGCGCGACCCGGGGTAGCCCGCATGCCCATCGTCGGACTGGGGTTGGACCTCTGCTCCATCGAGCGCATCCAGCGCATCCTCGACGGCCCGCGCGCGGAGGCGTTCCTGACGCGCGTGTACACCGACGGTGAGCGCGCGTACTGCGCGCCCCGGCACGACGCGGCCAGCGCGTACGCGGCGAGGTTCGCGGCGAAGGAGGCGCTGGTGAAGGCGATGGGCGTGCCTCCCGGCGTGAAGTGGCGGGACATGGAGGTGGTGCGCGAGGGCGGCCCGCCGCGCTTCGTGCTCTCCGGCGTGGCCCGTGAGGTGATGGAAGCGCGGGGGTGGGAGGCGATGCTCGCCCTCACCCATGATGCCGGCGTGGCCGCGGCCACGGTGGTGCTCCAGACGAAGTAGGGAGGTTGGAAGCCATGCAGCGCGTGCTCACCGCGAACCAGATGCGAGAGGCCGAGAAGGCCGCCCAGGATCAGCACGGGATGCCGTCCGGGTTGTTGATGGAGAACGCGGGCCGGGCGCTCGCGGAGGCCGCCCGGAGCGTGGCCGGGCCGGGCGGGCGCTTCACGGTGCTCTGCGGCCCCGGCAACAACGGCGGGGACGGCCTGGTCGCCGCGCGCTTCCTGCTGGAGGGAGGCGCCCGGGTGGTGGTGTCGCTGGTGGGGGACACCGGCAAGCTCACGCCGGAGGCGAAGCGAAACCTCCAGGCGCTGGAGGGCTTCGGTGAGTCGCCCCGCGCCTTCGAGGCGCTGCCGGAGGCGGGCCCGGGCGACGTGGTGGTGGACGCCCTCTTCGGCACCGGCCTGAAGCGCGCGCCGGAGGGCCTCTTCGCGGACGCCATCGGCACCGTGGCGCGGTGGCGGCGCGCGGGGGCGAAGGTGGTGGCCGCGGACGTGCCGTCCGGCCTGCAGAGCGACACGGCGGAGCCCTTCTCGCCGTGCGTGGAGGCGGACGTCACGGTGGCCTTCGGCTTCGTGAAGCCCGCGCATGAGCTGGAGCCCGGCGCGTCGCTGTGCGGCGACGTGCGGCGCGTGGACATCGGCCTGGGCGGTGAGTCCACGCGCGCGGTGTCCGGGGCGGAGCTGTTCCGCGTGGAGGAGAAGGACGCGCGCGAGGCGCTGCCCAGGCGCCGCGCGGATTCGCACAAGGGCACCTACGGCCACGTGCTGGTGGTGGCGGGCAGCCCGGGCAAGACGGGCGCCGCGGCGATGGTGGCGCTGGCCGCGCTGCGCAGCGGGGCGGGGCTCGTCACGGTGGCCACGCGCCCGGAGGCGCTGCCGTGGGTGATGGCGCACTCGCCGGAGATCATGGGCCTGCCGCTGCCGGGTGAAGGCCCGCTGGGGAAGGGCGACCTGGAGGCGCTGAAGGCCGCGCTGGAGGGCAAGGACGCGCTGGTGATGGGGCCGGGCATCCCCCGGGGGCCGGAGACGGGCGCGCTGATTGGCGACCTGCTGGCGTCCGTGGAGGTTCCCGCGGTGCTGGACGCGGACGCGCTCAACGCGGTGGCGGAGGACCTCAAGGTGCTGCGCCAGGCGAAGGGGCCCGTGCTGCTCACGCCGCACCCCGGGGAGATGGCGCGGCTGTGGGGCCGGACGACGAAGGACGTGCAGGCGCACCGCGTGGGCGTGGCGCTGAACCTGGCCACGTCGCTCAGCGTCACGGTGGTGCTCAAGGGCTCGCGCACGCTCATCGCGGAGGCCGGCGGGCGCGTGTTCATCAACCCCACGGGCAACGCGGGCATGGCCACCGGCGGCACGGGCGACGTGCTGTCGGGCGTGTGCGGCGCGCTGCTCGCGCAGGGCATTCCGCTGCCCAAGGCCGCGTGGACCGCCGTCTACGCGCACGGGCTCGCGGGCGACCTGATGGCCCGGGAGCGCGGGTTGATGGGCCTCATCGCCACGGACCTGCTGGTGGGCCTGGGCCACGTCTGGACGCGGTGGGAGCGATGAGCGGAGATGCGCAGCCCACGCGCTCTCGGCGGCTCGTGTCGCCTTCGCCGGAGGAGACGCACCGGCTGGGCGTGAAGCTGGGGCGGTTGCTCCAGCCCGGGGACTTCGTGGGGCTGATTGGCGACCTGGGCGCGGGCAAGACGCACCTGGTGCGCGGCGTGGCGGAAGGGGCGGGGGTGGCGCAGTCCGAGGTGGCCAGCCCCACCTTCGCCATCGTGTACCCGTACGCGGGCCGCATCCCGCTGTACCACGCGGACCTGTACCGCCTGTCGGACTACGACGAGCTGTACGCCACCGGGTTGCTGGACCTGGTGGGCGGCGACCACGCGATGCTGGTGGAGTGGTTGGACCGCATCCCCCAGGCCGCGCCGCGCGACTTCCTGCGCGTCACGCTCCGCCATGAGGGAGAGGACGCGCGGAGCCTCGACGTGGAGGCCTTCGGCGCGCGCCCGGCCGCGCTGCTCGACGCGTGGCTGGGCTGACTCAGACCGTGGCGTGCCGGGCTTCCGGCCGCGGGTTCAGCACCCCGTCCGCCAGCGTCTGCACCTTCCAGCGGTGGAACGTGAGCCGCGAGTCCACGCCCACCACGTCCTCCTCGTCCACCGGCACCCAGTGCGGCCCGCCGCACAGGGATTCGCTGGCGACCAGGAACTGCCGCAGCGGCACGCCCGTGTTCGGCGTGCGCAGCGCTTCCGGGCAACCGCCGATGCCGGAGGAGATGAAGAGGGTGCGGTTGCGGCGCGTGGCCACCATCGCCTCGCCGTCCGTGACGAGGAAGTTCATCGCGGAGCGCTCCTTCGGCTCGCGGCTCCCTGGCACGTCCGTCAGCGTGGACACCAGCGTCATCGTCTCCGCGAGCGCCTGCGCCATCGCCTCCACGCCCACCGTGCCGTCGAGCGGCCCGCGCGCCGACAGCCGCGACAGGAACAGGTAGAAGCAGCGCTCGCTGTCCGTGGTGCCCTTGATGTTGACGCGCAGCTCCGGGTGGATGAGCGCCTCCACGGCGGGCTTGTGCTTCGCGAACTCGCGCAGCGTGCCGTTGTGCACGAAGGACCAGCGGCCGAAGTGGAACGGGTGCGAGTTGCGCAGCTCCACCGCCCCCACGCTCGCCAGCCGGATGTGCGCCACCACCGTGCGCGCGGAGACCTGGCTCGACACGCGCTCGAAGTCGGGGTCGCTGTGCGCGGGGCCCACGCCATGCGCGACGAGCGGAGAGGACTCCGGCCCGTACGTGGCGATGCCCCAGCCGTCCTTGTGTTCACGCGACTGGATGAGGAGGGAATTCCTCTCCGTCACGAGGGCGGTGTGGACAGCGGCGGGAACAGCACTCCTGAATCCAAATAATCGGCACATGGTGGCAGCTGATCTCTACAACGGCCGGCCCACGAGGGAAGTTCCACCTGCCCCCTCGGCCGATGCCAGTTGTTCAGCGGCATCCACTCAGGGGCAGTGATTCGTTCGCGCGTGGAACACCACACGTCCGCCCTTCACCACCACGCGCGCGTGACTGATACCCAGATGATAAGGCAGATGCCTGTAGCTGCGACAGGAGAAGACCACCAGGTCGCCCGCGTCACCCACGGCCAGCCGCCCCTGCCGTTGCAACCCCAAGCATTGCGCGGCCCCTCGGGTGGCGGCCCAGTAGGCCTCCGCGGCCGACAGGCCGTTCTCCAGGCAGGCGAGCCCCAGCACCAGCGCCAGGTTCTCCGTCATGGAGGAGCCGGGATTCACGTTTGAACCCAAAGCGATGTTGACGCCCGCGTCGCGCAGCTTCCGGCCGGGCGCGTAGGGGCGCATGCGCAGGAAGAGGGTGGAGGTGGGCACGAGTACGGCGGTGACGTTGGCGGCGGCGAGCGCGCGGATGCCCTCGTCCGTCACCTGCTCCAGGTGGTCCGCGCTGGCGGCGCCCACCTCCGCGGCGAGCGCCGAGGCGCCACACGCGGTGAGCTGATCCGCGTGCAGGCGCGGCGTGAGGCCCAGCGCCTTGCCCGCGTTGAGCAGCCGGCGGGACTCCTCCACGGTGAAGGCGCTGTCCTCGGTGAAGACGTCGCAGAAGCGCGCCAGACCCTCGCGCGCCACGGCGGGGAGGATTTCGTTGATGCAGAGGTCCAGGTAGTCGGCGCGGCGGTCCTTGTACTCCGGGGGCACCGAGTGCGCGCACAGCAGCGTGGGCACCAGCTCCAGCGGTGACAGCGCGCCCAGGCGGCGCACCGCGCGCAGCATCTTCAGCTCGTCCGCCAGGTTCAGGCCGTAGCCGCTCTTCACCTCGGCGGTCGTCACGCCCTGCGCGAGCAGCCGCTCCATGCGGGGCAGGGCGAGCCTCGCCAGCTCCTCCTCGCTCGCGGCGCGCGTGGCGCTCACCGTGTTGGCGATGCCTCCGCCCGCCTTGGCGATCTCGAGGTACGTGGCGCCCTGGTTGCGCAGGTCGAACTCGTGGGAGCGCTCGCCCGCGAACACCAGGTGCGTGTGCGGATCCACGAAGCCCGGGCCCACGAAGCCGCCTTCGGCGTCGAGGATCTCCGTGGCGTCCGTGAGCGCGCCCTTCGGCAGGCCGGACTCCGGGCCCACGTAGGCCACGCGGCCGTCCTTCACGCCGATGCCCGCGCCCGGGCGGGGGGTGAGGGCCTTCTCCGCGGGCTCGCGGTGCGTGCCCTCCACGGTGAGCACCTCGGAGGTGTTGCGCACCCACAGGTCCAGGGCTTCCATGCTCAGCGTCCTCCGCGCGCGCCCACCACGGGCGCGTTCCAGCTCGTGTCACCTGAGTGGGCCCGGCCGAAGCCGCCGGACAGCTCCAGCTTCGTGCGCGTCTCGCCGAACTTGAGCTGCGCCGCCACCACGGCGCCGTAGAAGTACGTCGTCACCTGCGAGCCGGGGTTCACCAGCGACTGCTGCACGCTGAAGAACGGCACCAGCCCCAGCGACGTGCCGGGCTCCGGCTGCACGGTGAAGGCGCAGGTGGCCTCCGCGCCGAACAGGCTGTTCGTGCTCTTCGGCTCACCCAGCCCGAAGTCGGACGCGCCGCGCACGGAGAGGGCCGGCGCCAGGCCCACCTTCTCCGAGCCGACGTAGTACGACACGCCCGAGTACACGCCGTAGCCGGGCACCGGCAGGCCGACGAACTCGCCCTGCAGGCCCAGGTGCCACGACAGCCGGTCGCTCACGGGCACCGTCACCGAGCCGTCGAGGTCGATGCCCCATTGATCATTCTGGAAGGGCTTCGCGTCACCCTGGAAGGTGCCGTTCTCCCCGAGCTCCGACAACTGCGGGGCGTTGAGGCGGGGACCGGCGCGCAGGCCAAGCTGGAAGAAGTTCTCCCGGGGCATGCCCGGGCCCAGGCGCATCACCATGGGCCCGGCGGTGGTGGGGGTGCAGCCCGCGAGCACCCCCATCACCGCGGTCATCACGAAGGGTCGGACGCGTCGTGGCATCCGCCGCACTCTAGGCGGTGAGGCCGGGGATGCGCACGCCTCGCTCCTTCGCCACGTCGATGGCCTCCGGGTAGCCCGCGTCCGCGTGGCGCAGCACGCCCATGCCGGGGTCGGACGTGAGGACGCGCTCGATGCGGCGCGCGGCCTCCGGCGTGCCGTCCGCGACGATGACCTGGCCCGCGTGCAGCGAGTAGCCCATGCCCACGCCGCCGCCGTGGTGGAACGACACCCAGGAGGCGCCGTTCACCGCGTTCACCAGCGCGTTGAGGATGGGCCAGTCCGCCACCGCGTCCGAGCCGTCCTTCATGGCCTCCGTCTCGCGGTTGGGGGACGCCACGCTGCCGCAGTCCAGGTGGTCGCGGCCAATCACGATGGGCGCCTTCACCTCGCCCTTGCGGACCAGCTCGTTGAAGGCGAGGCCCGCCTTGGCGCGCTCGCCGTAGCCCAGCCAGCAGATGCGCGCGGGCAGGCCCTGGAACGCCACGCGCTCCTGGGCCATGTCCAGCCAGCGGTTGAGCGACGCCTTCTGGGGGAACAGCTCGCGCACCGCGCGGTCCGTGCGGCGGATGTCCTCCGGGTCTCCGGACAGCGCCACCCAGCGGAAGGGCCCCAGGCCCTCGCAGAACAGCGGGCGGATGTACGCGGGCACGAAGCCGGGGAACTCGAAGGCGTTCTCCATGCCGCCCACCTTCGCCTGGCCGCGCAGGTTGTTGCCGTAGTCGAAGACGTGGCTGCCGGCGGCCTGGAAGTCGTTCATGGCCTGCACGTGCATGATCATCGACTCGCGGGCCCGCTTCACGTAGCCCTCCGGGTCGCGCTTGCGCAGCTCCGCGGCGGCCTCCAGCGACAGGTCCGTGGGGATGTACCCATTGAGCGGATCATGCGCGCTCGTCTGATCCGTCACGAGGTCCGGCTTGATGCCGCGCTTGTAAAGCTCCCGGAACACCGAGGCCGCGTTGCCGATGATGGCGATGGAGCGGCCCACGCGCTTCTGCTGCGCGTCCTTCGCCAGCGCCAGCGCCTCGTCCAGGTCCTTGGCGACGACGTCCAGGTAGCGCGTCTCCACGCGGCGCTGGGCGCGGTGCGGGTCGATTTCCACGCCCAGGAACACGGCGTTGTTCATGGTCGCGGCCAGCGGCTGCGCGCCGCCCATGCCGCCCAGGCCGCCGGAGAGGATGAGCCGGCCGGCCAGGTCCTCGCTGCCGAAGTGGAAGCGGCCCGCGGCGGCGAAGGTCTCGTAGGTGCCCTGCAGGATGCCCTGCGTGCCGATGTAGATCCACGAGCCGGCCGTCATCTGGCCGTACATCATCAGGCCCTTCTTCTCCAGCTCGTGGAAGTGCTCCCAGTTGGCCCAGTGGCCCACGAGGTTGGAGTTGGCGATGAGCACGCGCGGCGCGTCCGGGTGCGTGCGCAGGATGCCCACGGGCTTGCCGGACTGCACGAGCAGCGTCTCCTCGTCCGTGAGGCTCTGGAGGCTCTGGACGATGCGGTCGAACGAGGGCCAGTCCCGGGCGGCCTTGCCGGTGCCGCCGTAGACGACCAGGTCTCCGGGCTGCTCGGCCACCTCCGGGTCGAGGTTGTTCATCAGCATCCGGAGCGCGGCCTCCTGCACCCAGCCCTTGCAGGAGAGGGTGGTGCCGCGAGAGGCGCGGATGATGCGGGACATGCGGAAGACTCCTGGAAAGAGGGCGCCAGGAAGGGGCGCTCAGCGCGGGCACCCTAACCGAACCCCCGGGGCCGCGGGGGGCTTGCGTGCAGGGCCAGCGTCACTCCAGGACACGCTGGACGCCGTGCGTCAGTAGTCCTTGCGCGCGTCGATGTAGGCGCTGAAGTGGAACACGTTGGTGGAGTCGTAGAACTTGAAGTAGCTGCCGGTGCCCGCGGGCTGGCTCAGCCAGTAGGCGGTGCCCGTGCAGCCGGTGCAGATGAACGCGCCGTTGCGGCGGATGTTCCAGACGCCGGTGATGTCGTCGACGGTGGTCGCGATCGCGGGCGAGCCCACCAGCTCGAAGTCGTACTCGTTGCCGCCCGCGAACCCGTGGAAGTTCACGAACGCGGTGTTGGTGGACTGGTTCCAGGCGACGACGGTGTTGGAGCTCGTCACCGTGTAGCGCCCGGTGCTGTCGGCGACGTAGAGGCCGTGGCTGGACCAGATGCTGTGGACCACCGGGGCGGCCAGGGCGGGGAGGGACAGGAACAGCGCGGCGACGACAGCGGAACGGAAGGCCTTCATGGGGGTGCCTCCTGCTGCGGGGGTTGACGCGGAGCGCCGGGGGGCACTCCACGTGAAACCCATGCTGCATGAGCCCCGCTAGGCTTGAAATCGTGGTTTTCCGTGGAGTTGCGTGGACTCAGGCGTCATCACGTGCGTCCATCCCGGCGATGGCGGGACCGCCGGCCCGGGCCCCCGCCTGCCGGGAGGACGCGGGCGCGGTAGAGTCCCGCCGCGCAGAGGTGGGACATGGATCAGGGACAGGACGGGAAGGGGAGCGCGTTGGCGGTGCCGGCGGCCCAGCCTCCGTTGGAGAACCGGGCTCCGGACGTGGGGCCGGTGAAGACGGTGGCGGGCGGCGTGCCGGCGGTGCTGAGCGCGTTCAAGCACGTGCTGGGGGAGGCGGGCCCGTGGCGCGGCGGCAAGCTCATCTGGAAGGTCAACCAGCACGACGGCTTCGACTGTCCGGGCTGCGCGTGGCCGGACCCTTCCCACCGGTCCGTGCAGGAGTACTGCGAGAACGGCGCGAAGGCGCTGGCGGAGGAGGGCACGCAGGAGCGCGTGACGCCGGAGTTCTTCCGCGAGTGGAGCGTGGCGAGGCTCGCGGAGCAGTCCGACCTGTGGCTGGGCAAGGCGGGCCGGCTCACGCACCCCATGGTGCTGCGCGAGGGCTCGGCGCACTACGAGCCCCTCTCCTGGGATGACGCCTTCGCGCTGGTGGCGGAGGAGCTGAACGCGCTGGGCTCGCCGGACGAGGCGGCCTTCTACACGTCCGGCCGCACGAGCAACGAGGCCGCGTTCCTCTACCAGTTGTTCGTGCGGCAGTTCGGCACCAACAACCTGCCGGACTGCTCCAACATGTGCCACGAGTCCAGCGGCACGGGCTTGTCGGAGACGATTGGCATTGGCAAGGGGTCGGTGACGCTGGAGGACTTCGACCACGCGCAGGCCATCTTCGTCATCGGGCAGAACCCGGGCACCAACCACCCGCGCATGCTGACGGCGCTCCAGGCCGCCGCGCGCCGGGGCTGTGAGATCGTCAGCGTCAACCCGCTGCCGGAGACGGGGCTCAACCGCTTCAAGCACCCGCAGGAGGTGCTGCACCTGTTCGGCCCGGGCACGGCGCTGAACAAGCTGTTCCTCCAGGTGCGCATCAACGGCGACGTGGCGCTCCTCCAGGGGCTGGGCAAGGCGCTGCTGGACCGCGAGGCGCAGGCCCCGGGCACGGTGGTGGACCGGGCGTTCGTCGAGGGCAGGACGACGGGCTTCGAGGCGTACGTGGCGCACCTGGCCACGGTGTCCTGGGACGACGTGGTGGAGGAGAGCGGGGTGCCTCGCGAGCAGATTGAAGAGGCCGCGGACATCCTGGCGCGCTCGGAGCGCACCATCTTCTGCTGGGCCATGGGGCTCACGCAGCACAAGAACGCGGTGGGCAACGTGCAGGAGATCGTGAACCTCACGCTCCTGCGCGGCAGCATCGGCAAGCAGGGCGCGGGCGTGTGCCCGGTGCGCGGTCACAGCAACGTGCAGGGCGACCGCACCATGGGCATCTGGGAGCACGCGAAGCCCGAGTTCATGGACGCGCTGTCGAAGGAGTTCGGCTTCGCGCCGCCGCGCCACACCGGGCTGGACACGGTGGGCACCCTCCAGGCGCTGCACGACGGGCGCGTGAAGGTGTTCTTCGCCATGGGCGGCAACTTCCTGTCCGCCACGCCGGACACGGAGTTCACCGCGCAAGCGCTCCGGCGCGCGCGGCTCACGGTGCACGTGTCCACGAAGCTCAACCGCGCGCACCTGGTGCATGGACGGCGCGCGCTCATCCTCCCGTGCCTGGGGCGGACCGAGCACGACGTGCAGGCGTCGGGGCGGCAGTTCGTGACGGTGGAGGACTCGATGGGGATGGTGCACGCGTCGCGCGGCGCCGTGGCCCCCGCGTCCGAGCACCTGCTCAGCGAGCCCGTCATCGTGGCGCGGCTGGCGCACGCGGTGCTGGGGGCGCGCTCGAAGGTGCCGTGGATGTCCCTGGTGGAGGACTACGACCGGGTGCGCGAGCTGATCCAGCGCTGCATCCCGGGCTTCGAGGACTTCAACCGCCGCGTGCACCAGCCCGGCGGGTTCGCGCTGCCCAACGGGCCTCGCGAGGGGCGCTTCACGACGAAGGACGGCAAGGCGCACTTCACGGTGCACGAGATGCCTCGCCACCGGCTGGAGCCCGGGCAGCTCATGATGATGACGCTGCGCTCGCATGATCAGTACAACACCACCGTGTACGGGCTGGACGACCGCTACCGGGGCATCCACCAGGGGCGGCGCGTGGTGTTCCTGCACCCGGAGGACGTGACGGCGCGCGGGCTGACGGCGGGGCAGAAGGTGGACCTCACCAGCCACTTCCAGGGAGAGACGCGGGTGGCGCGCGAGTTCCTGGTGGTGCCGTACAACATCCCGCGCCAGTGCGCGGCCACCTACTTCCCGGAAGCGAACGTGCTGGTGCCGGTGGGCAGCTTCGCGGAGAAGAGCCGCACGCCCACGTCGAAGTCCGTGATCATCACCGTGGCCCCCAGCCCCGAGCCCACGGCCCTGGTCCCCGCCAGCGCTCCGAGGCCCGGGTGAGGCCGTCGATGCTCCCTGCGGTGAACCCGGCGCCACTGCCTCGCGGCGCGTGTCGCCGGCACCGCCGCGCGATGCGCGTGAGCCATGCAATGTCGTGGGCGGTGGGCCCCGAGCCCCTGCGTCCTGGCGCTCATGGCTTGCACCCGCGTGCGATTCGCGTGAGCCTCTCGAGGTCCCATGCAGCCGTTGGTTGAAGCCTCCTCCTGGCCGGAGCCGCTCCAGGCCCTCCATGCGCGCGTCGCCGCGACGGCGCCGCAAGAGGCCGTGGCGTCGAGCGCGGAGTGGCGCGAGGACTTCGCCCGCTGGGTGCGCGGGGCTTCGCTGGAGGATCGCACGCGCGCCCAGGCCGCCGCGTGGGAGCGGCTGTCCCCGGGCGAGCGCACCCCGGCCGAGCTCCTCTTCCTCCTGGCCTCGCTCAGCGAGCTGCTCTGGCCCTATGAAGAGCCCCGTGCGGGGCTCCTGAAGCAACTGCTCGCGAGGCGGGACGCGGCGGTGACCGCGCTGCGTGAAGCGGGCGAAGCGGAGAGCGCCGAGCGCATCCACCGGGAGAGCACCGTCACGGTCTCCACGGTGCTGACGCGCTACCTCAAGCGCCACCCGGAGGCGCTGTCGACGCTGGTGCGCGACGTGCCCTGCACCTACGACGGCCGCGCGCTGCGCTTCCAGGACTCGGTGGAGGTGGACCTCAAGTACGTCATGGGCACGGGCGCGAAGTCCGTGGACCTGCTGGAGCAACTGCGCTCGCTGCTCCCCGACACCCGGGACGGTGGCCGCGACAAGCTCACCGACTTCATCCGCACGCGCGCCGCGCGCATCCCGTGGCGCGAGGCGAGCGAGGTGCTGGGCGAGCGGCTCTTCGCGCTGGCCACGTCGCAGGACGGACGGAGCGGCATGCGCGGCTTCCTCGCGTGCTACCCCAACGGGCGCAAGGAGCCGGACTGGTGCTCGCGCGCGGGGCTCCTGCTGGCGCGCACCGTGGAGGTGGGCGGACCGCCCGCGGTGGTGGAGAACCTCTGCGACCTGCTCACGCTCTTCGACGCGCCTCCGGTGGACGGCCTGCGCGGCGCACTGGGCGCGCTCGTGCAGAGCGACTTCGAGACCGCCGCCGACCTGGGCCACGCGCGCTTCGTGCTCGACCACTGCCAGGGCACGATGCGCAAGGCCGAGCCCGCGCTGGCGCTCACGCTGCTGTGGCTGGAGGAGCGCCTGTTCCGCGCCTCCGTGCGGCGGGGCGTGCCGGAGGCGTTCGAGCGGCGCACCCGCGCCCGCGCGAAGCTGGAGTCATTGCCCGGCTTCACGCACCTGGTGTGGCTGGCGGAGGAGTGCGCGGAGATGTGGCCGCGCTTCCGCACGCCCGCGCGGCCCGGCCTGGATGGGCTGGTCGCCTGGCGCAAGGAGGTGACCTGGCGCATGGGCAGGAAGCCCGTGCTGCGCAAGGCGGCCATCGAGTTCCTTCTGTGGTGCGCGCCGGACGAGGCCTCGTCGGAGGCGGAGCTGGCCACGCTGTCGCTCGTCCGCAACGCCACGGATCGGCGACTGGTGCGCAAGATGCTGGAGCACCCGTCCCCCCGGGCCCGCTTCCGCGCCCGCTCACTCCAGTCCTATCTCCAGGCCGGAGCAGGGCAGGGGAAGCACGAACCTCCCCCCGAGTCCTCCGAGCCCGCGACGCTGACGGCCTCCCTGCGCCACCTGCACGTGACGCGCGCGGTGCCCCTGGGCGGGCGCACCTGGCTGCGCGACCGCGACCTGGAGGACGTGCTGGTGGGCGCGGTGGGCCGCGTGGAGGCGGAGGCCGCCCAGCACCATCCCCAGCGCTTCCGCGAGGAGACGCCGGAGCTGGTCGCGAGGCTGCTCGAAGGGCTGCGCTCGGAGCTGGCGTACGTGCAGGCGGCGCTGGGTTCGCTGGTGGCCTCGCCGCTGTCGCTCTCCATGACGGTGCACCGCCACCCCGAGCCTCCGCCGGAGGCCGCGTCCGAGATCGCCTTCGTCGTGTCCGTGGAGCGCGAGGGCTTCGTGCGCACGCGCCGCGTCGTCCGCGTGCCGGTGGCGAAGCTGGAGCAGCGCGGAGAGGGGCAGTGGCTGCCGACGCTCCGCCTGGGCCGTGAGCGCCTGGACGCGCTGCTCGCGCGCACGGAGGCCGCGTTCTGCCTCTTCCTGGTGCCCGCCTTCGTGCGCCCGGAGCTGTGGGTGATGCCGGCCCGGCTGACCCGGGCCCTGATGGACGCGCAGGGCGCCCTGTCCGGCGTGCCGCGCGACGCCGCGCAGGGGGCCTCCCGGTCCCTCGCGCAGTGGCTGGTGTACGACGTGCTGGGCCTGTGGGTGGGCGACGAGCGCCCCGACGTCATCGACGCCTCCCGCGAGGGTGAGGCCGCCGCCGGCTTCGTGGTGGACCTCACCGTGCGCTGACCGCGCCGGAAAATGTCCGGGAATATCCAGATCCCCGGGCGTAATGGACGACGAGGGGTGCTGGAACATGCCCGGGAGGGGTCCCGGGTCACAGGTCCGTCGGCTGACGGGATGGCATGCCTCCACGCGCGCGTCGTCGCCGTGTCCTTGAGCGCCGTTCACCATCCGTCACCGGTCCCGGGGGGACCGCTTCCTCCATGAACCTGTCGAGCGAGGAGTCCGCCGTGCCGCGTTTCCACTGCGAGATGAAGTCGGAGCACAAGGGGGCGCGCGCGCGGGCCCAGGATGAACGTCCGGGGACGTACGTGGACGGGGTCCGGTGGCGCCAGTCCCGGGCCCGGGTGCGGAGCGGATCCACGGGGGGCCATCCGCCCGCGCGACACGAAGCGCGGTCCGAGCCGGTGACGCCCGGGCCGTTGAGCCTGGATGAGGCGCAGCGCGCGCTCCGGATGCAGGTGGCTCCGGAGCCCGTGGGGGCGCTCCCGGAGCCGGCGCGGGAGCAGGCGACCTTCGGAGAGCTGGTGGCCACGTCGGCCGCGGCGAGGGCCAGCTTCGAGCGCATGGCGTGCGCGGCGGCGTGCAACGCCACGGTGCTGCTGGAGGGGGAGACGGGCACGGGCAAGAGCCGCGCGGCGCTCGCCATCCACCGGGCCGGGGCTCGCGCGAACGCGCCGTTCCTCGTCGTGGACTGCGGCGCGCTCCCGGCCAACCTCCTGGAGAGCGAGCTGTTCGGCCATGAGAAGGGCGCCTTCACCGGCGCCATCCAGCGCCGCGTGGGCGCCTTCGAGGAGGCCGACGGAGGCACCATCTTCCTGGACGAGATTGGCGAGCTGCCCGCCGAGCTCCAGCCGAAGCTGCTGCGCGTGCTGGAGAACCGGGAGATCCGCCGCCTGGGCTCCAACACGTACCAGGCCGTCAACGTGCGCGTCATCGCGGCCACGCACCGCGACCTGCGCGCGGAGGTCGAAGCCGGCCGCTTCCGCGCGGACCTCTTCTTCCGCCTCGCGGTGGTGGGCATCCCGCTCCCGTCGCTGCGCGAGCGCACGGAGGACATCCCGCTCATCGTCGAGCACATCCTCGCGGGGCTCGGCGCCACGCCCGAACAGCTCGCGACGCTCACCTCGCCGGACTTCCTCGCGCGGCTCCAGCGCGCCGCCTGGCCCGGCAACGTGCGCGAGCTGCGCAACCACCTGGAGCGCTGCCTCGTCTTCCAGAGCGCGCTGCCGCCCTCCGCGCCCGAGGCCTCGAGTCCCGTGGCCCCTCGCGCGGTGGACGCCTCGCTGACGTACGCGGAGTCGCGCCGCCGGGCGCTGGAGGCCTTCGAGCACGACTACGTCGAAGCGCTCCTCAAGCTGCACGGCGGCAAGGTGTCCCGGGCCGCCGCCGCCGCGGACATGGACCGCGTCTACCTGTACCGGCTCCTGCGCCGGCACGGGCTCAAGAGCTGACGCGAGCGGGCTCACAAATCCCGCGCGCGGCGGGAGCGGGTGTCGGAGAATCCGCCGCATGTCCGCTCCCATCCTCGACCTGCACTCGCTCCCGGCGATGCCCGCCACGCTCCTGCGGGCGGCCATTCCCTTCGGGAAGTCCCGGGGCCGCGCCACGCTGCCGGCCCTGACGCTGCGGGCGCACGGCTGCCGCGCGTCGCCCGTGCTGCTGGAGCGCTACCGCGCCGCGTGCGGCTTCGACGCCGACGGCTTCCTGCCGCTCACGTACCCCCAGGTCATGGCCACGCCGCTGCACCTCCAACTGCTGGGCCAGCCCGACTTTCCGTACTCCGTGCTGGGCACCGTGCACGTGCGCAACCGCATCCAGCAGCACCGCCGCCTGCCGGACACCGCCGCGCTCACCGTGGCCTGCCGCTTCGACGGCCAGCGCGAGGTGCCAGCCGGCCACGAGTTCGACATCGAGACGCGCGTCGAGGCCCAGGAGACCGGCGAGCTGCTCTGGCAGGCCGTCAGCACCATGCTGCGCCGCCACGCGGACCGGAAGGACAAGGACGGCGCGCGCAAGGCCCCGCCGCCGGAGGACACGCGCTTCGCGTCCAGCCGCCCCGCGCCCTGGAGCATCCCCGCTGACACCGGGCGCCGCTACGCGCGGGCCTCCGGCGACTTCAACCCCATCCACCTCACGGCCGTCACCGCGAAGCCCTTCGGCTTCCCTCGCGCCATCGCGCACGGCATGTGGACGCTCGCGCGCTGCGTGGCGGAGCTGGGCGAGGCGGCCCAGGCGGACGCGCTCCAGTTGGACTGCGACTTCAAGAAGCCCCTGTTCCTGCCGTCCCAGGTGACGTTCCAGACGGCCCGCGAGCCCGCGGGCGTGGCGTTCCGGGTGCTGTCGGAGGAGGGGAAGCCGCACCTGGTGGGGCGGCTGGGCTGAAGGAGGCGGGCGACGCGCCGGCGGGCCGGTCAGGAGCCCGCCAGACGCGTCAATCACTCAGCTCCGGGAGGTCCGGCAGGCTGTCCGGGTCCAGCTTCATCAGGGCGCACAGCCGGCTCAGCGTGGGGATGGTGGGGACCATCACCCCTCGCTCGACGCGGGCCAGGACTTCCACGCCCAGTTCCAGATGCTCCGCGACTTCCTCCATGGAGAGCCCCGCCTGCTGCCGCGCTGCCTTCAGCGCGGCGCCAAGCGCTTCGGCCCGCTCTCTCCGACTCTGTGTCATCCCCCGAGCATGGCGCCATCCGGCCCGCGCGTCACTTGAATCCCACACGCACCCCTCATGGACGGTGGGCCGGCCAGGGAGCGCCTCCCCGGGACGTGAAGTCCCCAACAGCCCGCCGTCCCCCGGTTCCAGGCGGCTCCATCCCCTCCGGCCCCCCGCCTTCCGCGTTCCCGGGGCCACCCTGGAGGACGGGGCCCGGTGGGGTGGCCGCGCGTCCCGGGCGTGCGCACGCTGCTGCCCAGGAGGGCCTTGCGCATTGGCGCCGGACAGGGGCTGTGTTACGCCGCCGCACCCTGCCTTCCATCTTTGGGACCCCAATCGAGGAGAAGTGAATGACCCGTCGTCACGTGCGCGTCGTCGGCGCGATGCTCCAGAACGAGATGGGTCGCTACCTCATCACCCAGCGTCCTCCCACCGCGTCGCTGCCCCTCTTGTGGGAGTTCCCGGGCGGCCGGGTGGAGGAGGGCGAGCAGGACACGGTGGCGCTCGCCCGCGAGCTGCTGGAGGAGATGGGGGTCCGCATCGAGGTGCTCGAGCAGGTCATGCACACCCGCCACGAGTACCCGACCTACGACATCGACTTCCGCGTGTTCCGCTGCCGCCTGAGCGACCCGGACGCGCAGATCCACCACCTGCGCGTGCATGACCACCGCTGGGTGGCGCTGGAGGAGATGGGCCAGTACCGCTTCCCGGACGCGGACGCGAAGACCCTGGCCCGGCTGCTGGACCTGGACCACTGACCGTGCGCCCCACCACCCGCCTCGTCGCCGCCGCGGGCCTCCTGCTGTCCGCCGCCTGCTCCAGCTCCCGTCCGGCGCCCACGGCCTCCCAGGCCCCGGACGCCGGCCTGCGGCAGGTGCCCGCCACGGGGATGGAGGGCTGCCTGCTCTACACGGAAGGCCACCCGACGGGCGCCGTGCCCCGCCAGGTCCCGGAGCTGTCCGGCCTGGCCGCCAGCCAGCGCCACCCGGGCATCTTCTGGGGGCACAACGACTCCAACAACGCCTTCGAGCTGTTCGCCCTGGACGAGACGGGCGCGGTGAAGGCCACGCTGACGCTCACCGGCGCGGCCCCCCGCGACATCGAGGACGTCGCCGTGGGCCCGTGCGCGCCCGGGGACAAGGACTCCTGCATCTTCCTGGCGGACACCGGCGACAACTTCGAGCGGCGCAAGGAGCCGCGCCTGTTCCGGCTGCCGGAGCCCACGTCCGTCACCAACGCCACGCTCCCGGTGGACGCGCTGCCCTTCGTCTACGAGGACGGCGCCCATGACGCCGAGTCGCTGATCGTCGACAGCCGCTCCGGGCAGGTGGGCATCCTCACCAAGACGCGCGCGTCCCTGGGCGACCTGTACGCGGTGGAGGGCCTGAAGCCCGGCGCCACCGGCAGGGCGCGGAAGCTGGGCACCCTGCGCGTGCCGGATGACGTGGACCGCCTGGCCACCGCCGCCGCCCTGCACCCCTCCGGCGAGCGCCTGCTGGTGCGCACGTACACCCGCGTGTGGGAGCTGCGCCGCCCGGACGCGAAGCGGCTGGAGGACTTCGTCCAGGCGCAGGTGGTGGAGGTGCCCGGCGCCAGCCAGGCCCAGTCGGAGGCCGTGACGTTCCTCCAGGACGGCCGCGGCTACCTGTTGGGCAGTGAGTTCGCGGGCGAGCCCCTGGTCCGCTTCGACTGCCGCTGATCGGACAGTCCCGACCCCGTTCGTCGTCATCCGATCACGCCCTGCGGTTGACGGCTTGGCGGTGGTGACCATCTTTGGCCGGCTGAGGGAACCGTCATACGACATGGTGTCGTGTGCACGGGGGAGGGGGAGGGCGAGCGTGCCGACGATGAAGCCACAGGACCTGCCGCCGGGGATGGGCCCGCGCGGAAAGAAGAGCGACAAGCCAACACCCACGAAAGGTGGGTTCAAGTTCGGCTCACCACTGGGCTACATCCTCCTGCTCGTCCTGGGGTTCCTGCTGTTCCGGAACGTGTTTCAGGACGCGGGCGTGCGCCGGGTGTCGTACAGCCAACTGCGCGACGCGGTGGAGAACAACCAGTTCAGCCGCGTGCAGATTTCCAACGAGTGGGTGAAGGGCTTCCTCAAGGAGAACGCCCAGCCGCCTCCGGGCGAGCGCGGCACGCTGCGCAGCGAGCCCAGCGCCCTGCCGTGGATGGCCTACCGCGTCCCCGGTGACGAGGGCCTGGTGCCCCTGCTGGAGCAGAAGGGCATCCAGTTCGAGGCCGTGCCGCAGTCCAGCTTCAGTGAGGTGCTGTGGATCTGGCTCATCCCGATGGGCCTGCTCATCCTCTTCTGGAGCTTCATGATGCGCCGGATGTCCGGCGGCATGGGGCAGGGCCCGCAGAGCGTCATGTCCTTTGGCAAGACGCGCGCGAAGGTGCAGGCCGAGGCCGACACCGGCGTGGGCTTCAAGGACGTGGCCGGCGTGGACGAGGCCGTGGACGAGCTCCGCGAAATCGTCGAGTTCCTCAAGACGCCGGAGAAGTTCCGCCGCCTGGGTGGCCGCATCCCCAAGGGCGTGCTGCTCGTGGGCCCTCCGGGCACGGGCAAGACGCTGCTGGCGCGCGCCGTGGCGGGTGAGGCGGGCGTGCCCTTCTTCAACCTCTCCGGTTCGGAGTTCGTGGAGATGTTCGTCGGCGTGGGCGCCGCCCGCGTCCGCGACCTCTTCGCCCAGGCCACGGCGAAGGCGCCGTGCATCATCTTCATCGACGAGCTGGACGCCATCGGCAAGAGCCGCAACTCGGGCGTGGCCGGCGGCCACGACGAGCGCGAGCAGACGCTCAACCAGTTGCTCGCGGAGATGGACGGCTTCGACAGCCGCGCGGGCCTTATCATCCTGGCGGCGACCAACCGCCCGGAGATCCTGGACAGCGCGCTGATGCGCCCGGGCCGCTTCGACCGGCAGGTGCTGGTGGACCGCCCGGACAAGCGCGGCCGCGAGCGGGTGCTGGAGATCCACGCCAAGGGCGTGAAGCTGGCCTCGGACGTGGACCTGAAGGTCATCGCCAGCCGCACCCCGGGCTTCGCCGGCGCGGACCTGGCCAACGTGGTCAACGAGGCGGCGCTGCTCGCCGCGCGCAAGAACCGCGACGCGGTGATGCGGGCGGACTTCGAGGAGGCCATCGAGCGCGTGGTGGCGGGCCTGGAGAAGAAGAACCGCCGCATGAACGAGCGCGAGAAGGAGATCGTCGCGCACCACGAGGCGGGCCACGCGGTGGTGGGCTGGATGCTGCCCTACGCGGAGCGGGTGACGAAGGTGTCCATCATCCCGCGCGGCCTGGCGGCGCTGGGCTACACCATGTCGCTGCCCCTGGAGGACCGCTACCTCATGTCCTTCGACGAGCTTCGCGACAAGATGGCCGGCATGATGGGCGGCCGCGCGGCGGAGGAGATCTTCATCGGCGAGGTGTCCACCGGCGCGTCCAACGACATCAAGCAGGCGACGGAGATCGCCAAGATGATGGTCCGCGACTACGGCATGAGCACGCTGGGTCCGGTGGCGCTGAGCGGTGAGCAGGGGCCGGGCTTCCTCAGGTCCGCGGGCATGCCGGAGTCGCGCAGCTACTCCGAGCAGACGGCGCGGATGATCGACGACGAGGTCCGCAAGATGGTCGCCGAGGCGCTGGACCGCGCCCGGGAGGTCCTCCACACCCACCGTGAAAAGGTGGAGGCCCTGGCGGCGCGGCTCCTGGCGACGGAGGTCATCGAGGAGGAGGCGATGATCACCATCCTGGGGCCCAAGGTGCAGGCGCAGCGCGGCCTGCTCCACCCGGAGGCCCGCACGGTCATCTCCGCGCACCCCGTGGGGGGCACGGAGTCCGAGCCGCCGGTACCGCCCACGCAGCACGCCGAAGGCAAGCTCGACTCCTGAGCCCACGCCTGCCTGCCCTCCGGGCAGCCCTTCGCCCACCGGATCCACCGCCAGCCTGCGGTGGCCGGTGGGCGAAATTACTTTCCAACGACAAGGAGGCGTCGCCGTGGAGAACCGGATTGGAAAGAGCTACGTCGCGCGCAAAGCGTTGTTCGCCAAGGGCCTGAAGGACGGCCGGCTCACGGTGCAGGAGATCGAGGAGGCGCTACCCGCGGGGACGCTGACGGCCGCCGAGCGGTGGCTCCTCTACTACTCGCTTCGGGCCGCGCAGGTGGAAATCATCGACGAGGTGACCGGGCAGGTGGATCACGGCTTCATGGCGGAAGCGCCGCCCCAGGCCCCGTCCAACCACTAGGCGCGTTGACAGGACCGTCCTCGCGGTTACGTTCGCGCCGCTCATCGAGGTTCGTTTCTCCCAACCCCTGGCGCAGGTTCGACAATGGACGGCAATCCCCGCAGCGACGAGACCCCGGAGACGCAGGCCCCCGCCGAGACGCAGGCGGAGGCCGCGGGCTCCGACACGCAGGCCGAGCCCGTGGAGGACGGCGAAGTCGCCCGGCTCCAGGCCGAGCTTGATGCGGCGCGCCGCCGGGTGAACGAGCTGGCCCGGGGGCTCCAGGACCTCACCAAGGACCGCGAGGAGTTCAAGCAGCGCATCACCCGCGAGCGCGAGCGCATGCTCGACGTGGAGCGCGGCAACGTGGCCCGCACGCTGCTGGAGGCCATTGACGAGCTGGACCTGGTGCTGAACGCCAGCCAGCAGGACACGTCCCCCGTGGTGCAGGGCGTGCGGATGATCCGCGACAGCCTGCTCTCCAAGGCCCAGGCCACCGGCATCGAGCGCATCCAGGTGGTGGGGCGCCCCTACGATCCGAACGTGGCCGAGGCGGCGGACATGGAGGTGACGCCCATCCCGGCGGACGACCAGAAGGTCGTCGCCGAGTTCCGCGCGGGCTACCGCCTGAAGGACCGCATCATCCGCCCCGCCCGGGTGAAGGTGGCCCGGTACGTGGCCCCGGCCCAGGCCTGAGGGCCCGCGGGGCCTTCGGGGTGCCCTCGGGACGGGAAGGGGAGCGGCCAGCGGTCTGTTGGGCCCTGACGCCATGGCCCGCCGTGTAAGCTGCCGCCCCGTGTCCGTTCGACTGTTCAGCGTCCTTCTCGTGGTGGCGCTCGCCCCTGTGGCGGGGGCCGCCGAGGATCCGCTCAAGCCCTGGCTCCAGGCCCGCGTGCGCGAGCACCTGGCCTGGTTCGCGTCCCCTCCGCCCCCGACGGTGGACGCCCCGGCCCCCGCGGGCGCGGCCTCGCTGTGGCGCGAGCGCCCCGCCGGCTACGCGGGCCTGCCCCGCTTCACGCCCCCCACGTCGCTGGCGCCGCTCATCCGCGCGGTGGAGGCGGGCGTGGTGAACATCACCACGGTGGGGCCCGGGGCGGTGGCGGGCGCGGTGAAGCGCTCCACCGGCTCCGGCTTCGTGCTGACGCCCGACGGGCTCGTCGTCACCAACAACCACGTGGTGGCCAACGCGCAGGGGCCGTCGGTATACCCCACCGGCTCCGGCGTCACGCCGGGCAAGGACGGCCCCCGCGAGGTGCCGGTGCAGCAGGTGTCCGTGCGGCTGGCGGACGGCCGCGAGTTCCCCGCGGAGGTGGTGGGCCGCGACGCGTCCACGGACGTGGCGCTCCTGCGGCTGAACGGCGCGGGGCTGGGCACGCTGCCCGCGGTGTACCTGGGGGACTCGGACGCGCTGGAGGTGGGGGACTGGGTGGTGGCCATCGGCAACCCGTTCGGCCTGGACCACTCGGTGGCGCACGGGATGATCTCCGCGAAGGAGCGCGTGCTGGGCGTGGGCCAGTTCGACGACTTCATCCAGACGGACGCGCTCATCAACCCCGGCAACTCCGGCGGCCCGCTCTTCAACATGAAGGGCGAGGTGATTGGCGTGAACACCGCCATCATCAGCGAGGGGCAGGGCATTGGCTTCGCGGTGCCCATCAACCTGGTGAAGGACCTGCTGCCCAACCTGCGGGAGAACGGGAAGCTGGAGCGCGGCTGGCTGGGCGTCGTCATCAACGAGGACGGCGCGGACGCCACCGCCACGGCGCCGGTGGTGAAGGACGTCTACCGGGGCAGCCCCGCCGCCCAGGCGCACATCCGCCCCGGGGACCGGCTGGTGGCGGTGAACGGCCGGCCCATTGGCAGCTACCTCCAGCTCCTGCGCAAGGTGGCGCTGCTGGCCCCGGGCACGGAGGCGAAGCTGACGCTGCTGCGCGACGGCGGCACCCAGGAGGTGGCGGTGCGGCTCGTCGCCCGGCCCGCGCAGGAGGCCACGGAGGGGCTCTCCCACCGGGGCGGCAGCAGCGCGAACGACCTGGGGCTGGTGCTGAGGGATTTGACGCCAGAGGTGGCCGCGCCCCTGGGCTACGAGGCCTTCCTGGGCGCGCTCGTGTCCGGCGTGGTGCCGCGCAGCCCGGCGGAGCAGGCCGGACTGCGCGCGGGTGACGTCGTCATGGAGGTGAACCGCCGCCGCGTGAAGGACACCGCCGCGGTGAAGGCCGCCCTGGAGCGGGGCAGCGCCGGGGCCAGCATCCTGCTGCGCGTCCAGCGGGGCGACGCGCTCCAGTACATCGCCATCGCCCGCTGAGCGACGGCGGGTGGGCTACTTCCCGCCCGCGTCCTTGCCGTTGAGCCACAGCCCCAACTGGTTGCCGGTGCGGCCCTCGGTGACGAGGACGGCTTCGATGCGGGCGTTGACGCCGTAGGTCTTCCCGCCGCCCTTCTTGGGCAGCGTCCACACCGACTGCGGGGTGAAGACGACCTGCGCGCGCACGCCCCGCGCCATGAACATGCGGTTGAACGTGCCGCCGTTCCACATGTCCGGCGCCGTGCCGCTCACCGTGAGGTAGTTCATCACCGGGTTGCCCTGCGCGTCCGTCTTCTTCGGCGCGCCGTGGGACAGCCCGTACTTCCCGCCCGAGAAGAAGGGCGTGATGTTGATGGTGTACTCGTTGGTGCCGGGGTTGAAGTCGCCCGGGGACAGCATGCTCGCGTCGTCCTCGGTGATGATCATGTACAGGCGCTTGCCCGTGTACTTCTTGCGGAAGGCCTCCGCCTGCTGCTTGCACTGGGGATCCACGAGCGCCCCGTCACACTCGCCCACGTACTTCTCCAGGAAGGCGCCCAGTCCGCCCAGGGGCTCGGACTCGTCGCGCAGCTTCGCGAAGCGCGAGTCCACGTCGGCCAGGGCGAGCGTGGGCACAAGGAGGGCAAAGGCGGCGGCCAGGATGCGATTCACGGCGGGCAACTCCGGAAAAAGAGGGGGGACAGCCCGGCGATGCTGCCACCGATGGCCGCGCCGGGGGCAGCGCTTTCCCGTGAACCGGAACATGGTGCGTCACGGTGCGTCAGGGTGGATGTAGGTGATTATTTGCCTACATCTGGCTACCGTGTAGTTTGCCCCTGTCCCCACCTGTTTCGGAGCCCTCCCCGCATGAACACGCAGCCCCAGGAACGCCGCTCCCACCTGCGCTTCGACAAGATCTTCACCGTGTACCTGTCCACCCAGGACGGGATGATGCGGGGCATTGGCCGCAACATCAGCGCGCGGGGCATGTTCATCGAGGTGCGCGACTCGCTGGGGCTGGGCGAGAAGCTGAAGGTGACGTTCGCGGGCGAGGACGGCACGGAGATGACGTGCCTGTGCGAGGTCCGCTACCAGGTGGCGCTGGCCTTCGGGCGCAAGGACGGGCGTCCCGGCAACAGCCGCGGCGTGGGCCTGCGCATCGTGGCCTACGAGACCCTGGACGACGCGCCGCTGCTCCTGGTGGACCGCGAGCGGGTGATGCACTGAAACACCACGGGGCACGGCCCTTCCCGCGGTGAAGCGGGAAGACACCGTGCCCCGGTGGGGCGACGCGCGGAACCGGTGACGCCGGTTACTGCGAGAAGCCCTCGAGGAGGTAGTGGGCCTCGATGCGCTTGAGCGCGAGGATCATCGCGGCGCAGCGGCTGTCCACCGTCTTCCCGATGCAGTACGGGCGGCTGTCGTGCATCTCCGTCTTGCGCGGCTGGTTGCGCGAGATGTCCCGGATGATGCGGTAGTTGCGCTTCATGGCGCGCTCGAGGCGCTGATCGACCTCGGCCTCGCTCCAGCGCTCCATGCGCTTGTTCTGGATCCACTCGTAGTAGGACACCGTCACGCCGCCGGCGTTGGCGATGATGTCCGGGATGAGCTCGATGCCGCGCTTCTGCAGGACGCGGTCGGCCTCCGGGGTGGTGGGGCCGTTGGCGCCCTCCGCGATGAGCTTGACCTTGAGGCGCTCCGCGACGTCCGCGGTGATCTCACCGCCCAGGGCGGCGGGGACGAGGATGTCCGCCTGCACGTCCCAGAGGTCCTTCTTCTCGATGCGCTGGGCGCCGGGGAAGCCCACGACGGAGCGCTTGAGGTTCTTGGGGTCCGCCACGTAGGCGGCCAGCGCGTTCACGTCGATGCCGTCGCCGTTGAAGATGGAGCCGTCGGCGTCGTTCACCGCGAGCAGGCGCGCGCCCATGTTCCCCAGGATGATGGCGGCGTGGCTGCCCACGTTGCCGAAGCCCTGGATGACGAAGGTCTTGCCCTTCACGCTCTCGCCGCGGTCGGCGTAGTAGTCCTCGATGCAGAACGCGACGCCCTGGCCGGTGGCCTTGCCGCGGCCTTCCGAGCCGCCGATGCGCACGTCCTTGCCGGTGACGATGCCGCGCAGGTTGTGGCGCTCGCGCTCACCGTCGGAGAACTGGCGGTACAGCAGCGCCATGATCTCCGGGTTGGTGCCCACGTCCGGCGCCGGGATGTCGATGTTCGGCCCGATGAGGCTCTTGAGCCGGTACATGAAGCGCAGGGTGATGGCCTCGATCTCCTCGCGGCCGTACTCGCGGGGATCCAACTGGATGCCGCCCTTGCCGCCGCCGAAGGGGACCTCCGCGATGGCGGTCTTCCAGGTCATCTCCGCGGCGAGCGCCTTGAAGAGGTCCAGGGACACCTCGCGGTGGTAGCGCAGGCCGCCCTTGTAGGGGCCACGGGCCTGGTTGTGCTGGACGCGGTAGGCCTTGAAGCGCTGCGACTCACCGGGGACCAACTGGTACACCAGCCCGTCCGGCAGGCGCAGGTGGCCGTGGCGGATGGCGACGTCGGAGCCCAGCAGGGCGCGGCCGTTCAGGATGATGTTGCCGTTGGCCAGGCGCTCCAGGCCTTCGGGGTTGCGCACCTGCGTGACGGACAGGTCGGCGAAGGACTTCGCCGCGTCCTGGGACAGCGGCACGAGCCGGTCCTTGAGCTTCGCGGTGACGTAGAAGATGTGCTCGTAGTCGGGCTCTTCGAGCTCCAGACGCACCCGCTTGTCCAGGCCGATGAGATCCGCCGCGAAGTGGAAGATCTCCATCGCCTCCGTGTAGATGGTGCGCTTGGGCGTAGGGGCCGGGGCGCGCATGAAAGTCTCTTCGCTGGCCATGATGGAACGTGCTCCTTGAGGGCCCACCCGGATGGGGGCCACTGGGGAAAGCGGCGCCCTTATGAGCACAGGCGCCACGGGGATTCAACCAGTCTGGCGCCAGGCCATTTCTCCAAATTAGGGAGAAAAGTCGCGGGCTTAGCCGACGCGGTGTGTCACCCCAACAGATGCGCTGTGTCATGAATGTCAGGGCTTCTGGGGGATAGAAGCGGGCGTGGAGGAGGGCGCTTGAAAGGGCGCGGAAAAACTCCTTGCCGGGTCCGGATGCGGATGGTACTTACGCGCCGCCTTCGGTGCGCCGACATAGCTCAGTTGGTAGAGCAACTGATTCGTAATCAGTAGGTCTCCGGTTCAAATCCGGATGTCGGCTCCAAGAAGAAAAAGGCCGGTTGCCCTCGTGGCAGCCGGCCTTTTTCGTTTTCCGCGCTCCGGAGTTCCGCATGCGGCTGCCATGGCTGGTGCTGGTGCTGGTGCTGGTGCTGTTCTGGTTCTGGGCAGCGACGTCCACGCTGGGTTTCTCCTCCGCGGAGGCGGAGCGGGTCCTTGCGAGACTCGCGACGCCACCCCTGAGCTAGGTGGGGCTCAGCGCGGCAATGCTGCTGGCCTACCTCGGAGTGGTGCCGGTCTGGGAGATGGGCCGGGGCTTCGTGCGGCTGTGGGACGACGCTGAGAGGGCAACGAGCGTCATCGAGTTGCGGGACATCGGTCACCGTTTCGGAAAGGTGTTGGGTACAAACGGCACGCGTGTCCTGGTGCTGCTCGTCACGGCGGCCCTGGGCGGGAAGAACGCGATGGCGGCCCAGGGGCCCCGGCTCCCGGGCTTCCCCCAGGCTGTGTTCAGAGGACAAGCCGAGGCGGGATTCCAGCTCGGGACGGCGCTGAATGGTGGGGTGTCGTCCATCTCGATGCCCGCGGCTGGAGTGCTGAACGTGACGCTGGCTCCGGGAGCAACCGCTGCCGTCGCGATGTACTCGAGCGGTATTCAGGGCGACTCGGAGGGCCCGGTTCATCACATCTGTACGAACAAGAACCTGGTTTCGGCTTCCACAGGCGGCCCTTGGACGCCGCTGTGTGAGCGCATCTTCAAGAAGGCGGGGATGAGCCTTGATGATGCCGCGAACAAGGTGCGGCTCAACGGGCACGAGGGGCCTCATCCCGAGTTGTATCACAAGAAGGTCTTGAGTCGGCTACAGGATGCCGTCGGCCGCTGCCGGACAATTGAGGCTTGTCAGGCCAATCTGAAGGAAGAGCTAGCAAGAATTTCCGCCGAGCTGACGACGCACGGTTCTCCGCTACGACGTCTTGTTGTGAAGGGGGGAGAGTGAGGTGGAGCGTCAATTTTATTGGGTTGAGATGGGCGCTGTGCCCCAGTGGCTCATTGATACGCCGACACGAGGCTCTGGCGAGGCCTTTGATGAGCCGTGGATGTTTGCGGATGGTCGTGTCCTGACAGACCCCGGTCCTCTCAAGACCCAAATCTCACATCCAGGCGTCAAGCGGGTGTTTGTCTTCTCCGTGATCGAGAAAGCCCCCATCGTCAGCGAAGCCATTGCTAACGTCTTCAGGACACTGGCTCCAGATGACGTCCAGCTTTTCCCGGTGACGCTAGAGGGAGAGCCCGAACGATACTTCGTCGTCAACGCAACCAAGGTGGTTGATGCCATGGACGAAGCGCAGTGCGAGGAAGTGCAGCACTACCGCGAAGGCACCTTCCCTGAGTTCGCGGGTCAGTACCGTTGGATCTACGGGCTGCGAATCGACCCCGCGAAGACCGAAGGCGCCCATGTCTTCCGGTTGAAGAAGTTCAAGACGGCGTTCATTGTCTCGGAGAAGGTCAAGAACGCCCTCGAAGCAGTCGGGAACCTGGGTGTTTCGTTCGAGCGTGTGACCGGACCGCACGAGCCTCACTGACGGTCGAGGCTGAGTGCCGAGGTGGCGATTCGAGCGATGATGTCGTGTCGCCCCTCGGCCTCCAGCAGCACGTCGGTCAGGGCTTCACGGAGCCGGGCCACCTCTTCTCGAGCGCGGTCGCCATCCAAGCGTTCAAGGAGCTTCGTGCCCAGGGTGATGCGGGGCGTGAGGCGCTGATGAGCCTGTTCACGCATCAGCGGGCCGATGTCAGGGTCGCGGCTGCTTCATTCTTGCTTCGCTATCGGACCGCTGAAGCCAAGGCTGTTCTGGCGGAGGTGGCGCAGCGGAAGGGATTCTTTGCCTTCGAGGCAGGGCAGGCGCTGAAAACGCTGGGAAGTGGGCGCCTGGAGCCGCTCAGCGTGCTTGCGGTGCGACCTGGGCCGCGTGCGCGTTCCCCGGGCTCGTCAGCGCCTCCCGGTTCTTGAAGAAGATGAAGACGCCCATCACGACGAGGAAGACGGAGAAGGCCCGCTTGAGCGCCGCTTGCGAGACGTAGTGCGACGCCCAGGTGCCCAGGAGGATCCCGGCCACGGCGATGGCCGTGAAGATTCCCAGGTAGAGCCAGGGCACCTCCACGTGGCCCAGGTAGCCGGCGAAACCCACGAAGGAGTTGAGGGCGATGACGAGCAGGCTCGTTCCCACCGCCTGCTTCATGGGCAGCCCCACCAGCAACACCAGCGCGGGGACGATGAGGAAGCCGCCGCCCACCCCCACCAGTCCCGTGAGCCCTCCCACTCCAAGCGCGGCCCCCGCCATCAGGGGGAAGGACGCCTTGCGGGGCTCCGGGATGGGCGCGGTCTGGTGGCGCGCCGCGAGGGCCGCCTCCTTGCGGCCGTTGCGGAACATGAAGAAGGCGGCCACCAGCATCACCGTGGCGAAGAGCAGCAACTGAAACGTCCCCGAGACGAAGGCGGACAGCCGCGCGCCCGCGTAGGTGCCCGCCATGGCCACCGCGCCGAAGACGAGCGCCGACCGGAGCTGGACGTTGCCCCGGCGCCAGTGGCTCGCCGCGCCGAAGAGGCTGGTGACGCCCACCACGGCCAGCCCCATGGCGATGGACTCCTTGGCCCCGAAGCCCAGGACGTACACCAGGATGGGGACCGTGATGATGGAGCCGCCGCCGCCGAGCAGGCCGAGCGACAGGCCGATGAGGGCCGCGAGAGAGAAGCCGAGGATGGGCATGGGATCCGTTTCCAGCGCGGTGCGCGCTTTCAGCCCTGGGGCGCGAGCGTCTCGCGCACTGCGAGCATTCCGCCCGCCAGGTTGTAGAGGTGTTGGAAGCCGCCGCGGGCCAGCGCCTGCGCCGCCTTCGCGGAGCGGTTGCCCGAACGGCAGATGAGCAGCAGCGGTTGTTCACGCGGCCACGACGCGGACGCCGCCTCCAGCGTGCCCAGCGGGACGAGCTCCGCTCCGGGCAGGTGGCCCAGCGGGCCGGTGTACTCATCCGGCTCGCGCACGTCGATGCGGCGCACCTCCGGGCCGAGCGTGTCCAACCGTGAAGGGGGGAGGTCCTGGTAGGGGAGGGCGGTCATGTCAGGCTCCCTGCGGTGCGGGCGCCGTGTGGCCACAGGCGCGGTTGGCGGGGACGGCGATGTCGATCTTCTTGGGCTTGGGCAGGTGGAGGTTCTCCATGATGTGGATGAACTCCTCCCGGCTCTTGCCGGCCACGCGCGGATTGTGCCGCTTCTCCTCCCCGATGCTCGTCGCCATGTGCCCGTGGTAGTCGTGCGCGGGATAGACGAGCGTGTCGTCCGGCAGGCTGAAGAGGACGCGCGTGAGGCTGTCGTAGAGCTGGCTCGCGTTTCCATTCTGGAAGTCGGTGCGGCCGTTGCCGCGGACGAGCAGCGCGTCCCCGGTGAAGACGCGGTCCCCCAGCAGATAGCTGAGGCTGTCGTCCGTGTGGCCCGGGGTGGCGAGCACCTTGAAGACGAGCTGCCCGACGCGCAACTCGTCCCCGTGCCGTGCCTGGACGTTGGCGCAGGCCGCGCCTCCCACGCCCCCCACCACCGTGGCCTGCGTGCGCTCGCGCAGCACGCCGGACGCGGTGACGTGGTCCGCGTGCACGTGGGTGTCGAAGACGTGCGTGAGGGTGAGCCCCAGCTCGCCCACCAGCTTCAGGTCCCGGTCGACCTGTTCGAGCACCGGGTCGATGAGGACGGCCTGGCGGGTCGCTTCGTCGCCGAGGAGATAGGTGTACGTCGAGGACTCTGGGTCGAAAAGCTGGCGGAAAATCATGTCGTCGCCTCCTGTCCATGAGAGCCGGGGGACGGGAAAAAGGATTCAGGCCTTCCCCGTTCAGGATGCGGCGCGCGGAGGCCGGGTGGGGCGGCCGGGCGCGCGGGGGCGTGCCCCCTCGCTTTGAGCGGACCTCCCCCGGCAGGATCCCGGGCTGAATCCTCTTCACCGGCCCCTGGCTCTCACGGGACATGACTTCCTCCATCCTCCTTCCTCTCCTCGGCGGGGCGCTCATCGGGTTGAGCGCCTCCCTCCTGCTGCTGGCCAATGGCCGGGTGGCTGGCATCAGCGGCGTGGTGGGCTCGCTGCTGGCCCCCGTGCGCGGCGACATCGCCTGGCGCGTGCTCTTCCTCGCCGGCCTGCTCACCGGGGGCCTGTTGCTGGTGGTGGTGCGCCCCGGCGCGTTCCCGGCCCCCGCGTCCCTGGGGACGGGCGGCGCCCTGCTGCTGGGGGTGGCCGGACTGCTGGTCGGGTTCGGCTCGCGGCTGGGCAACGGCTGCACCAGCGGGCACGGCGTCTGCGGCGTCAGCCGGGGCTCGGCCCGCTCCATCGCGGCCACGCTCACCTTCATGGCCACCGGCATCCTCACCGTCTTCCTGGTCCGTCACGTCCTCTAAAGAAAGCCCTCTCATGCGTCCCAACCTCAGTGCATTCCTCAGCGGCCTCCTCTTCGCCCTCGGCCTGGGCCTCGGCGGCATGACGGATCCGGCCAACGTCCTCGGCTTCCTCGACATCGCGGGCGCCTGGGACTTCCGGCTCGCGTTCGTGATGGGCGGCGCCGTCGCCGTGCACGCGGCGCTGCGGCCCCTCATCCACAAGCGCGAGCGGCCCCTGTTCGCCGCGAAGTTCCCCACCTTCTCCATCAGCAAGCTGGACCGGAAGCTGCTCGTGGGTTCGGCCCTCTTCGGCGTGGGCTGGGGGCTGGGCGGCTACTGCCCCGGTCCGGCGCTCACCTCACTGGCCAGCGGCGCTTCGGGGGTGCTCGTCTTCGTGCCCGCCATGTTCGCCGGCATGTACCTGGCCCAGGTGCTGCAAACGCGGCGCGGTGCGAGCGTGGGGTCCCCAAGCGTGCGCGCGACGCCCGCTCCGTAGCACCCGAGGGTGAATCCTTTTCGTCCTGCCCTGGCTCATACCGGCTGACCCATCGCATGGAGAATGAACGTGTCCAATCCCCAGGAGCAGCTCCAGGGCCAGCCGCCCTCCCTCATGCCCGCTCGCGCGTCCGAGCGGCACCGGGTGCTCATCATTGGTGGAGGCACGGCGGGGCTCACGGTCGCCGCACGGCTGAAGCGCAAGGGCGTGCACGGCGTCGCGATCATCGAGCCGTCGGCCCATCACTACTACCAGCCGCTGTGGACGCTGGTGGGCGGCGGCGCCGCGGACATCGCGAGCACCGTGCGGCCGGAGGCCGACTACATCCCGAAGGGGACGCAGTGGATCCAGGACCGTGCGGAGGAGGTGGATCCGGTGCGGCAGGAGGTGCGCACGCGGGGCGGGCTGCGCCTGTCCTATGACTTCCTGGTGGTCGCCCCGGGCATCCAACTGGACTGGGACAAGGTGAAGGGCCTTCGCGAGGCGCTGGAGACGCCCTTCGTTTCCAGCAACTACGACTTCAAGCTCGCGCCGAAGACGTGGGAGATGGTGCGGGCGTTCCAGGGCGGCACGGCGCTGTTCACGCACCCGGCCACGCCGGTGAAGTGCGCGGGGGCGCCGCAGAAGATCATGTACCTGGTGGCGGACCACCTGCGCCGCAGCGGGCTCGCCGGGAAGTCGCGCGTCGTGTTCGGCTCGGGGGGCAAGGCCATCTTCGGGGTGAAGCCGTTCGCGGACGTGCTCGAGGGCGTGGTCAAGCGCTACGGCATCGAGACGCACTTCTGCCACAACCTGGTCGAGGTGCGCCCCGACCAGCGGGAGGCGGTCTTCGCGGTGAAGAGGGAGGGCGGCGAGGAGCGGGTGACGCTGGGCTACGACATGCTGCACGTCACGCCGCCCCAGAGCGCGCCCGACTTCATCAAGGCGAGCCCGCTCGCCCACAAGGACGGCCCGAACGCGGGGTGGCTCAAGGCCGACAAGCACACGCTCCAGCACCCGGACCATCCGAACGTCTTCGCCATCGGGGACGCGAGCGACCTGCCCACGTCCCGCACGGGGGCGGCCATCCGGGCGGAGGCGCCGGTGCTCGTGGAGAACCTGCTCGCGGTGATGGAGGGGAAGCCGCTCACCGCCCGGTACGACGGCTACGCCTCCTGCCCCCTGGTGACCGGCTACGGGAAGCTGCTGCTCGCCGAGTTCGACTACGACGGCAAGCCCGCGCCCAGCCTCCCGCTCATCAACACGCTCGTGGAGCGCCGCGACATGTGGCTGCTGAAGAAGTACGGCTTGCCGCGCCTGTACTGGGATTTCATGCTCCGCGGGCGCGCGTAGCGTCCGGCACCGGACCGAGAAGCCCGTCTCTCCGGCGCTGGCGACAGGCCGCTGCTATGTCTTCCCAGGAAGACGTCTGGGAAGGCATCCTGGCGACCGGGCGCTCCTCCGCCGTGGAGGTAGCGCCGAGCCAGGCGGAGGTGACGGGCGGATGTCGACGCGAACCGATGTGCAGTTGCTGGAGGCCGCGCGCGCTGGTGACGACAAGGCGCTGGACGAGCTCCTCGTCCGCCACGAGAAGCAGGTGTACCGCTTCGGCCTGCGCATGTGCGGCTCGGAGGAGGACGCGAAGGAGGTGCTCCAGGAGACGCTGTTCGCGGCCTTCCGGGGCATGCACGCGTTCCGGGGCGACGCGGAGCTCTCCACCTGGCTGTACCAGGTGGCCCGCACGCACTGCCTCCGCCTGCGCCGCCGGCGCGTCGGGGCGCCCGAGGACTTCCAGCCGCTCGACTCGCCCGCCGCGACCCACGTCGCCGCGGAGGAGGCGACGCCGGACATGGTCTCCCATGCGCGGCAGATGGGGGAGGTGCTCCAGGCGGCCATCGTCGCGCTGCCGGAGGCGTACCGGGAGGCCCTCATCCTCCGGGACGTAGAGGGGCTGTCGGCCGAGGAGGCCGCCCAGGTGGTGGGCATCGAGGTGCGGGCGCTCAAGAGCCGGCTGCACCGCGCGCGGGTCCAAATGCGCGAGCACCTCTCCACCCTCCTGGGGGAGGGCGCCCAGGGGCAGGCGCAGGGGTGTCCGGAGCTGGCGCAGGAGCTGACGGAGTTCGCCGCGCAGGAGGTGGACCAGGCCACGTGCGTGCGCCTGGAGGACCACCTGTCGCGCTGCCCGCGCTGCACCGGGGCTTGTGACTCGCTCAAGCGCACGGTGTCCCTGTGCCGCCGCATCCCCGGTGACGCGGTGCCCGCGCCCGTGCGCGCGGCGGTGCGCCAGGCGCTGTCACGGGCGGTGCCCGCCCAGGCCTGACCGCCCGGCGGCCTGGGGGCGTCCTGGGGGCGGGGGAGGGCAGCTCCGGCCGGCGGAGCTGCTGGAGACCTGAACCCGCCGATAAGCGCAAGGCTGCCCGCCGGGCTTCTTCCTCTGGTAGGGAGGGGGGAATCTGTCGCACAACATGGCCCGTTGACTGGCGCGTCCGGCCGTTCCTGGACGCCGCCGGCCCTCTTCTGGAGCAACAACCGTGAGCAGTCTCATGAAGGAGTCCGTGCTGCGCGTGCACCACTGGACTGACACCCTCTTCAGCTTCGTCACCACGCGGGACCCGGGGTTCCGCTTCGCCAGCGGCCAGTTCACGATGATCGGCCTGGAGGTCGAGGCCCGCCCGCTGCTGCGCGCGTACAGCATGGTGAGCGCCCACTATGACGACCACCTCGAGTTCCTGAGCATCAAGGTGCCCGGCGGGCCGCTGACCTCGCGGCTGCAGCACCTGAAAGAGGGCGACAGCATCCTCGTCAGCAAGAAGGCGACCGGCACGCTCGTGCTCAAGCACCTGCTGCCCGGCAAGAACCTCTACATGCTGAGCACCGGCACGGGCCTGGCCCCCTTCCTCAGCCTGGTGAAGGACCCGGAGACGTACGAGCAGTTCGACCGCGTCATCCTCACGCACACCTGCCGCCGCGCCGAGGAGCTGGCCTACCACGACCTGTTCCTCCACGAGCTGCCCCACAACGAGTTCTTCGGGGAGCTGGTGAAGCAGAAGCTCACGTACTACCCGAGCGTCACGCGCGAGGACTTCCGCAACACGGGCCGCATCACCGACCTCATCCAGAGCGAGAAGCTGTTCAAGGACGTGGGCCTGCCGCCGCTGAACCCGGAGGTCGACCGCGTGATGCTCTGCGGCAGCCCGGGCATGCTCTCGGACCTCACGACCATGCTGGAGGAGCGCGGCTTCCGGGAGGGCACCCCCGGAGAGGCCGGGCACTACGTCACCGAGAAGGCCTTCGCGGAGCGCTGAACCGCCGGGAGAGGGCTTCACGGCGACGTGAAGCTCTACACCCAGGCTTCAATCCCATTGCGACTTGATGTTTTGGTGAATTGCAATGGATTGCATGCCTTCGATATGCAGGCAGGCGCGGTACTCACCGAGAGGAGCTCCCGATGCCGATGCGTGTCGTGAAGAGTGCTTTCGTCGTGATGGGCCTGTCCCTGGCGTTGGCCTGTGGTGGCGCGGAGACGGAGGACGTCTCCGCCGATGTCCAGGCGCCCGCGGCGGATGCGGTCTCGGAGGACGTCTCCGCCCAGAACAAGCCGGGCTGCGGCGCCTGGAAGCAGCCGTGTTGCGAGTTGAAGTATTGCAACTCCGGCTACGAGTGCGATCCCTCGACCCTGAAGTGTCTGCTCTGAAGCCACTCCGGCGGATGGCCAGCGGAGGGAAGGGTCGCGAATGAGATACCTGCTGCTCCTGCTTCCTTTGCTTGCGAGCTGTGCCTCGGCCCCCAGGGGCGAGGCCCCGCGGGTGTCCGACGCCGACCGGATCGTCCGGGAGCTTTGCGACAAGCGGATGGCGCTGCTGGGGGAGGAGTCCCACCATGGCCACTCCCGGACCACGGCCTTCAAGGTGGCGCTGACGCGCAGGCTGGTGGAGGAGTGCCAGTACGACGCCTTCTTCATCGAGACCGGCACCTATGACTTCCTCCACCTCCAGGCGCTGCTGGAGGCGGGCCAGCCCGTCAGCGATGACATGCTCGCGACAGCCATTGGCGGGATGTGGGCCAGCGAGGAGATGGCGCCCCTGATTCCCTTCCTGGCCGGGCGGCTCCGCGCGGGGACCCTGGTGGTCGGTGGGACCGACGATCAGATCAACCGGGGCACCTGGGCGACGAAGGCGCTGGTGCGTGAGCTCATCCCCCTGTTCGACGACCCGAGGCAGGCGGCGTGCGGAGGGGAGCTCGAGCGGTACCTGGCCTGGCGGTATGACGAAGCCCACCCGTACACGGCGGAGACCGCGAAGGTCCTCCTGGGCTGCGCGCAGGGGGTGGAGTCGGCGCTCTCCAGGCCCGGAGCGCCCGCGACGCCGGTGCAGTTGCAGATGGCCCGCAATCTGGTGCGGAACTTCACCCGCGCGGCCGCCGCGCAGGTCCGGGCGCAGGCGCAGCCCAACGGGCTCCTCGACTGGAACGAGCACAACGCGCGTGAACGCTCCCTGTTCATGAACCTGGAGTGGCTGCTGTCCCAGTCGCCGCGGCCCCGGAAGGCCATCGTCTGGACCGCCACCCTTCACGCCGCGAAGGACATGAGGGGCCTGGACACGGACGACCGGCAGCGGATTCCGTTCGGGTCCTATGTGCGGGAGCGGTTCGGGGAGCAGGCCTTCGTGCTGGGGTTCTCCGCGAGCTCCGGCAGCTACTCCACCGGCGCCAGCCCCCTCACGCATGTCCTCGCGCCCGCGACGCCCGATTCGCTGGAGGGCCAGGCGTTCCTGGACCACGCTGGGGACACCCGGTACCTGGATGGGCGCCAGCTCCGTGAGCTCGGGCGCCGGGTGGCGCGTCCCCTGAACTTCTCCGTGTGGATGAAGGCCTCCTGGGAGACGGTCCTGGATGGGCTGCTGATCATCCGGGAGGAGGCCCCTCCGCGCCCGCTGCCCCGCTGACGGGGTGGCGTCAGTGCAGGCTCTTGCCCAGCTCCAGCAACACCTCGAGGAAGCGCCGGTCGGCGACGAGCAGGGGCACCATGGGCGCCATGGCCGCGGCGACGACGGCCACCGCCGCCCGGAGGTCCACCGGGAACCAGCGCATGCGGCGCGCGGCGTTGAAGGACGTGCCCAGGTCCGTGAGCGAGGAGAAGTCCTCCGCGCTCAGCGGGTCCAGTCCGTCCGGCATCTTCTGGTGGAACCACCGCTGCTCGAAGCGCTGCGAGTGCCAGGCCGCCACGGCGGAGTAGTCATGGTCCCCCCTTCGCTTCGCCCTCAGCAGCACACGGAAGAAGGACAGCAGCGGGGCGAAGACCACGACCAGGCAGAGGAGCGCGAAGGCGAACAGGTGAAGGGCGTAGTCGGAGATGTCATTGCTGGGGGCGTGCGACAGGCGGTGCGTGGTGAGCGTGGCGGCCAACGCGAGGACGATGAGGGAGAAGCTGGCCTGGACCGTCCCGAGGAAGCCCAGGCCGCCCGCCGCATCCGGATGGGTGGGCACCAGGGCGAGCGGCAGCCGGGAGACCTTGAACAAGAACCTCGCCCACAGGACTCCCCGCCACAGCCAACGAAAGAGCAGGAACCGGAGGAGCGGCATGCTCACCGCGAGGTACCACCAGCCGGCCAGGGTGAGCGGGCCCTGGGGCTGGGCATGGAGCCAGGCGGGACGGCTCGTCAGGCGGGGCACGTCCAGGAAGGACACGGCGATGGAGACGGCCAGCAGCCCGGCCTCGATGACGACGCTCCGCCGCAGCCGCACCACGTTGTTGGCGATCCGCTCGAAGGTGGGCAGGTCCTTCGGCTCGACCAGCTCCGCGACGACGAACTGGCGCACGGCCGCCGAGAGGCGCTCGTCGATATAGGGCTCCGACGCGACGAGCAGCGGCAGGGACACCAGGAAGGCGACCTGCGTCGCCACGTCGCGCAGGAAGGCGCGTGTCTGCTCGGGCCCTCCATCCCAGAGAGACAAGGCGAGGAGCGGGAGCCAGCTCACCAGCGTCAGGACGAGGATGCGCACGGACCGCGATGCCCGGTGGGGACGGGTGCGGCGGCGGCTCCTCCGACCCGGCAGGGTGCCCTGGACCAGCGAGAAGTCGAGCAGTGAGGCGGGGACGTCCATGGCCGCATCAAAGCTGTGCCGTGGGAGTGGCTCCCGCCAGTCCGCGAAACAACCAGGCTGAGGTGCGAAGGCCTGTCACCCGCCGCGCTGCCACGGGCGTGCGACCGTTCATCCGTTGGCATCAGCGCAGGGGCTGAAGCCGGCCGTAGGTGAGTGAGCGCCACAGCCACTCCGCGGGGCCGAAGCGGAAGTGTTTCAACCATGCGTGGCTCAGCAGCACCTGCCCCCCGAAGACGCCCAGCGCGATGGCGACACACTGTGATGGCGGCAGGCGGCCGATGAGCCCCAGGCCCCAGCCGTTGTAGAGGCTCAGGCTCAGCACCGTCTGCATCAGGTAGTTCGTCAGCGCCATGCGGCCCACGGGAGCGAGCACCGTCAGCACCCGGCGCCAGCGCTCGCGCTGGAAGAGGAGCGTGAAGCCCGCGAGGTACGCGGCGCCCAGCAGCACATAGCCCAGCTCCTGGAGCGCCATCAGGAGGAAGAGGCCGGCGTGGTTCGCGGGATCGAGCCCCTGGGCTCTCCACTGGAACGCCAGCAGGCCTCCGGCGTTGAGCAGGCCTCCCAGGCCCAGGCCCCACCACGCCATCCGGCGGAGCAGGGGACGGTGGCGCTCCACGTCCTGCAACAACCGGTGGCGCCCTGCCAGCAGCCCCAGCAAGAAGCGCCCGAGGATGAGCGCGAGCCAGATGGGCACCCGGGTGGTGCTGAACCACGTCTCCCAGACGTAGCGGGCGTTTCCCGCCTGCGCCGTCCAGAACGAGTCGCTGGAGAGCGCCGCGAGCAGCTCCGCCCGCAGCGCCGTCTCGTGGGCCTTCGCGACCTCCGCCCCGGCCCCCGGTCCCCAGAGCTGGAGCGCGAGCACGAGGAAGGGCATCACTCCCAGCGACACCCCGGCCCAGCACCCCAGCGTCCGGTCCGACCTCCCGGCGAAGAACAGCAGCAGGACTCCCGCCAGCGCGTACAGGTGGAGGATGTCTCCCATCCAGAGCCCCAGCAGGTGCACCGCGCCGAAGCACAGCAGCACCCCCATCCGCCGCAGGTGGACGGGGACGTGCGAGGCGCCTCGGGCCTCCGCTCGCGACAACTGGAGGGAGAAGCCCAGCCCGAAGAGGAAGCCGAAGAGGTTGAGGAATTTGTGCGCCACGAAGAAGAGGAAGAGGGCGCCTGTCACCAACTCCGGGAGCGGTGAGCCCAGGGCCTGGAGTTGCTCGGGCGGGAGCAGGTTGCGGCCCCCGAACCAGAGAAAGGCGTTGGAGACGAAGACGCCACACAGCGCGAAGCCGCGCAGGGCATCCACCAGGGCGACGCGCTCCCGGGACGACACGGGCTGGGATGAATGAGACATGGGGGACGCCCATCCTGCGGGGCGCCCCTGACATGCGCGCGATATCACGGTTGGTTTTCGTGACAGCCCTTTCGCAACCCGCCGGAGCCTTCCCGCGCCACGGGGCGCCAGGGCACTGTTCCGCCTCCAATGTCCGCGGAGGAATGACATGCGCGGTAGCAGTGCCGAGAGGCTTTCATCCGTGGAGCATGGCTCTGACGGTGTGACGGTCCGAGAGGCCGGTGAGTCGTTCTGGCAGGACGGCGGCGGGCGTGATTGGGATTGCTGGGTGCCGGACGGCCACTTCAATCTCAGCCAGCGCTTCCTGAAGTGCGCCCAGCACATCCAGATAGAAGGCTTCCATCAGGTGCCCATCCTCTTGCAGGACGGGCGCGGGCAGCCGGTGGGCGTCGCCGCCACCTATCGCAACACCATCGACGGGGCGGACCTGGGCAATCCACGGCTCCAGCAGGCCGTCCACCTGGTGCGAGGCGCCGCCCCCCGCTTCCTGAAGTACGGCGTCATCGAAGTGGGCAACCCCGCCGGGGTGGGGTTCCCGGTGCGCTCCTCCCTGACGAGCGCCGAGGCCATCACGACCGTGGCGCGCTGGGCGCAAGCGGAGGCGGAGCGTCAACGCGCGTCGCTGGTCGTCATCCGGGACATCGAGACGGCCGCCGCGCCCGGCGCCGTGGAGGTGCTCCGGCAGTGGGGCTTCGTGCCCTCGCCGCTCCCCGCTGCGTTCGTCGTGCCGGTGCCGTTCGCCTCGTTCAATGACTACAAGGCCCACATGCGCGCCCGCTACCGCGCGCGGCTGGCGGGGTGCATGAAGGAGACGGCTTCGCTTCGCGTGGAGGTCCTGGAGCAGTTCGCGTCACTGGCTCCGGAGCTGACGACGCTGTGGCGGACCCTCTACGACCGCGCCACCCAGTACCGGCGGCTGGTGCTCACCGAAGGCTTCTTCGCCTCCGCCAGCGACCTGCCCGAGGCGAAGGTGATGTTGCTCCGCCGGCCCGATGACAGCATCGCCGGGTTCGGGCTGCTGTTCCTCGACGGTCCCATGCTCCGCTTCTCCTGCACCGGCTTCTCCCGCGAGGCGGCCCTGGAGGAGGGCGTGTACTTCCGCCTGCTGTACGAGGTCGTCCGCTACGCCATCGAGCACGGCTGCAAGGCGGTCAACATGGGGATGACCACGGCGGGCCCGAAGATGAGCGTCGGCGCGCAGCCCGTCCACGTGCAGGCGTGGATCTGGCACCGCTCCGCCCTCCAGCGTCAGGGATTGGGCTGGCTCACCCAGAACCTGATGAAGCCGCCGCCTCCCGTGGAGCGGAATGTCTTCCGCGAGGACGTCCCCCTGTTTCAGGACCCGGCGCTGGCGGAGCTGCCGGTGTCCAGGCGGATGGCCTCCTGCACGTGAGGCCACTCCCGCAGGTGCCGCGCGAGCGTCCGGAAGTGCTCGCGCCGCACGGCCACCCGCACCACCTGCTTCATCCGGCCGTCCTCCATCCGGGGCAGGACCGTGCTGTGGAAGGCCGGTAGCAGCAGCCACGTGTTGAGCTGGGAGCTTCGCAGCAGCGTGACGAAGGCCGCGCCGTCGAAGCTCACGCGCGCCAGCTCCTGGCTGGTCCAGTTGGAGGAATAGACGCGGTCTCGTCCGAGCAGCCAGTGGTGATACACGCTGCCCTGGCTCGTGTGGCGCCGCCAGTAGTCCGCCCAGTGCAGGTCATCCCGCAACTGCGTCTGGCCATAGGCGGCCATCACGGCGCGGTTGCGCATGGCCAGCTCGGTGACGCTCGAACTCCACAGGTCCGCCCGGCGCAGCACCGCGGAGGCGTTGCCCAGGCAGTTGGCCACGGACCCGGGCGGGGCGCCCAGCAGCTCGCGGACGTCGATGGGGAAGTACAGGCCCACGTCCGGGGGCGCTCGCGGATCGCGGGTGCACTCGCCGAAGAACTTCAGCAGCGTCGCGTTGACCACGTCGTTGGTGGACACCTTCGTGCCGGCGGCCAGCGCCTGGGCCTTGATGGCGTCGACGCCGTCCTCGTCCAGGAAGAGGCAGACGGGCACGGCATCCGTCACGGCCTGCTTCAGGTAGCGCGCGATGCCCAGCGCCGCCTTCACGCGTGAGATGTGGACGATGCCGTGCCGCCCCTCCCGCGAAGGCTGGCCACGCGCCGCTTCTCCCGGCGCTTCCAACTGTCGCCAGATGTCCCTCCGGTCGAACACGGGGGGCGCGCCGGGGTCGCGGCCCGGGTGGCTGTAGGCCTCCGAGATTGCCCGGAGGAAGTCGTAGATGCCGTGCAGGTCCGTCAGCGCGTGGTTCCAGCACAGGCCCACCACGGAGGCGTCGCGGTAGTGCGTGAGCTTCAGGTGCAGCAGGGGGCGGCGCCCGTCGTGGACCGGGGGCTTCCCGGGGACCAGCCTGGAGACGAAGTCCCCCGTGTAGAGCATGCGCCGGTCCCGCGTGGGGAAGGGCGCGTCCACGTCGTCCAGGTCCAGGCCCACGGCGCTCATGCCCTCGCGGGTGCCGGGCCGGGGCGGGTGGTGGCAGAGGACGAGCACCGCGTCCTCCTGCTGCCTCAGCGTGCCGTGGAAGAACGGATAGCGGATGAGCGTCTGGCGCAGGGCCTGGGTGAAGCGCTCGGTGTCGATCCTCCCGCCGAAGACCGCCGCGAAGCTCACGAACATGTCCTTCAGCGCGACGTCCACGGCGCTCAGCGCCCACGTCCGCTTCAGCGGTTCGGAAGGGGTGAGGACGCGCTGCCTGGCCATGTGCGGGGCCTCCGGAGAGAGGGATTGCGTCAGGGTCTTCCGCGCGCGCGGGCGCGCTCGCGCATCAATTCGAGCAGGGCCAGCGCGTCGCCGCCCTGGCCCGCGAGGGCTTCCATCATCCCCGCCTGGTCCTCCGCGGAGCGGTTCTGGCCCAGCTTGAACTTGCCCTGGAGTTCCTCGATGGGCAGCTCGAAGCCGATGATCTGCTCCAGCATCCGCGCGCGGAGCTCGTCGGGCAGGTACGCCTCATGGCTGGGGGCTCCAATCGCGGGCTCGTACTCCGCGAGCGTCACGTCGATGAGCTTCGACAGCTCCGCCGGCGTGTCGATGAGCCGTGGCCGCCCGAGCGCGTGCACCACCGCGTAGTTCCAGGTCGGCACCGCGGGCCGGACCTTGTACCAGGTGGGTGAGATGTAGGCGTGCGGGCCGTGGAAGACGCAGAGGACCGGCTGCTCGCCGTTGAAGTCCTTCCAGTGCGGGTTGGCGCGCGCCAGGTGCCCCATCAGCGTGCCCTTGTCGCCCTGTCCCGGCACCAGCAGCAGGGGCACGTGCGAGACGTTGAGCCCCCCGCCCTGCGAGATGACCGTCGCGAAGCTGTGCTGCTTCATGAACGCGTGCAGCGTGGGGAGGTCGGACTCCTGGAAGGTGCGGGGCGTGTAGAGCATGCGGTCCTCGACGGAAGGCGCGGTCAGATGCTCAGGGCGGTGAAGACCCTGGGGCCGACCGCGTTGTAGATGCGTCGGAGCAGCGACCAGGACAGCCTTGCACGCCACGGCAGGTGAGAGAAGCAGAGCAGCTCGTACTCGGTGAGCGGCGTGGCGCCGCGCTTCTGCTTGAACTGCCCGGAGCCCGAGCTCAGGTTGAGCGGCAGGCCCCGCGCCTCCGCGAGCTGCATCAGGTGGCTCATCCCGGCCCGGTAGAGGCCGTGCTTGCGCGACAGCACCGGGTCGTGGCCCACCACGGAGCCAATCAGCTCCTCGCCCGCGACGAAGCAGGTGACGAAGTAGGCGAGCTGGCCGTCCACCTCGATGCCGTAGACCTCCAGCAGCCCCTGCTGGAACACCTGCTGGAACCAGGCCTCCGTGAAGAAGGCGTTATGGTCGGAGTACTTGTCGATGTAGAGCGCCCGGTACAGCTCGCGCAGGCGGTCGATGACGCCCGGCTCGCCGGCCGTGAGCCTGCGCAGGTTCGCGCGGTGCTGGTTCAGCAGGTTGCGGTCCTGCCGGAACTCCCGGGGCGGCTTCTTTCCTGGCTCGTGCCGCCACACGTACATCTGCCGGTTGAAGATGGCGTGCAGCCGCGCGTCCGGGCGCTCCCCGGCCACCGCCGCCGTCTCCGCGGTGGCCCGCTTGAACACGAGGGCGTGCTGGGGGAACCGCTCGCGCAGCGCCCGCGTCAGCCGCTCCAACTGCTCCGGCGTGAAGCGGAGCGCCGGCCCCGTGGCCAGCATCCAGTGATTGACGTAGACGACCCGGTCCAGGTCCCTGGGACGGATGACCGCCCGCACGGCCCGGATGAACGCGAGGAGCGCCCGCCGCGTGCGCGGGTCCTTCACGGAGCGCGCGAAGTCCTCCGCGTAGGTGATGTAGTTGATGAACGGCGACGTGAGGTAGCAGTCGCTGTCCGCGCCGTCGTTGACGATGAGCGGCGTCACCTCGCCGTCGACCTCCGCCAGGAGGACGCGGTGGCGGGTGTTCGCGATGAAGGGCTCGGTGCCGCGCTCGACGTAGGGGCCGACGAGCTTCGACGCCAGCGTCGCGCTGGGGCTGCCTGCTTCATCCGGGGGCGGAGGCCCCGCGCGCTCAATGAGCCTGACCGGAGCCATGGCGCACGTCGAACGAGTACACCGGGGTCGTGCCCACGGTGAGCGTCACCTCCCGCACGGCCTCGCCACGGAACGTGTAGCGCAGGCGCGCCTCCGGCCCCATGCCGAGCAGGTCCACCGTGTCCTCCGACACCGGCACGGCCTTCAGCATCGGCTGCTCGTTGACGAAGATGCACAGCTCGTTGTCCACCCTGCGCATGCCGCCCCGGGCCTCGGACGTCAGCGGCGCGAGCCCGGTGCCCGGGAGGCTGAAGCCCTGGGGCAGGGTGAAGTCGAAGGCGAAGCGCTCGATGACGCGTGGATCCAGCTCTCCTTCCGTGTCGTCGCTCCCCAGCGCCTGGAGCGACGCAGGGACCTGCTGGGGCGGAAAGAGGTGGAGCAGCGCGTCGTCCGCCGTCACGTCCAGCACCAGGTGGATGCGGGCCACGCCGCTCTTGTTCACCCCGTGGTGCGGCAGGGAGAAGTCGCCGTACCAGAACTCCCCCGCGCCCCAGACGCAGCGCTGGCCGCCCACGTAGAACTCCACGTCGGGGTGCGTGACGACGGGGATGTGGAGCCGGACGATGCGCCTGGACAGGAACGCGTCCTGGTGCTCGCGGATGACGCCGCCGGGCTCCAGGCGCAGCAGGCGCGCCAGCCGCAGCTTCAACCCCAGACGGGAGAGCAGGTCGCGCAGGTACGGGGCCTGCTCCAGCACCGGCGACGCGCCCGACGTGGCGGAGTGCAGGCAGATGGAGGTCCACCCCTGGTGGCCTTCGCCGGGGTAGCCCGCGGGCTGGGCCTCCACCTGGCGCCGGACGGCGTGATAGGCCGTCTCCAGCGCCTGGGCATCGAACGTCTTCGTCAGCTTCACGGCATGCATGGAACGGCGCTCCTCAAGGACGTCGTTGATAGAAGTGGATCCGCCAGAGCTGGGTGCGCTCCCGCGCGATGGCGTCCGTGTAGCGGCCGGAGACGTCCTCGTAGCCCTGGACCTCCGGCGCCGCGACGCGCAGGTGTCCCCGGGTGACGACCAGGGCGTCCGGCGCCAGGCCGGGCTTCAGCGCCTCCAGGAAGCCGCGCTCGCGCTCCGGTGGGAGGAACGAGGGCACGTCGGAGAGGGACACGAAGTCCACGTCCCGCTGCGCCTGGACGTGCTGGAGGATGTCGCCCTGGACGTATTCGATGTCGGCGGTGCGCGCGGCCCGCTGCGCCGCCAGGAAGACGTCGGCGTCGCACTCGATGGGGTAGCCCTCCGGGTAGCGGAGCTCTCCGAAGAAGACCAGTTGGAGGAAGAAGCTGGAGCGCGCGGGCATCGTGCGGAAGAGCCGGTCGAAGAGGTCCCAGTAGATGCGGAACGCGCTCTCGGGCCGGTTCTTCTTCGGGAAGTCCCCCCGGTAGAGCAGCGAGTTCAGCACCGCCGAGTTCCCCATCAACAGGAGCACCAGCCGCCACGCGCCCCGGGGAAAGCCCGCGTCCAGGTACGCGCGCTGCCCCGCGACATCCGGCTGGTCGAACATCTTGCGTCCGCGCTGGCCCGTGAACAGCCCGACGACGCGCGACAGCGTGCGCAGCATCCCCTCGAAGCGGCCCAGGTAGACGATGCGCTCGCCGGCCTCCACCGCCTTCCACACGGGGTCCAGGGCCTTCCTCGCGGGCCCGGACAGGGGCAGGGTGGCGAGCAGCTCCAGCCGGCGCTGGGGGGACATGGGCTCGTAGCCCAGCAGGCCCAGGTACTCCGCGTGATTCAGTCGCCGGAGCGCGGCGATGCGCAGCTCGGTGAGCGCGAGCTGCGTGTCGGAGATGTCCACGCACGTCACCTTCCGGGGCGCGCGCGCGAGCAGCGGCACCACGCGCCCTCCGCTGCCGGCCACGGCCACCACGTGCCGGGCGTCCGGGGGAAGGGCGTGCAGCTCGACGCTGGAGTCCTCGTCGCCGAGCGAATAGTTCAGGTGGCGGAAGTAGGCGCCCATGGCGGCTGGCTCACAGCGCCTTGAGGAAGGCGGCCCGGTCGCTGCGCCCGTCGGCGAGCCGCGCGTAGGCGTCCGCCACCGCGTCCATCATCTCCCAGGTCAGCCGCAGGCTGGTCTCCATCACCTGCGCCACGTCCTCCCAGTCCTCGGGCGTCCTGCACTTCTTGGCGATCATCTCGTCGACCGCCTGCGAGTGCTCCGCGTCGATGTCCGAGTGCGCGACGAAGAAGGTCATCTGCGCCGGGGTGAGCCCCAGCGTCTTCTGCACCTGGCCCAGGAGCGGCCGGATGTAGTCGTAGCAGCTCTCCGCCCAGAAGCTGTACCCCAGGCGCTGCAAGGGATTGCCCTGGTAGGAGATCCAATACAGGTACCCGATGAGGACCTCGGTCGCCGGCAGGGCGCGAGGGATGGGGAACCCCGGCGGCAGGCCCATGCTGGCCACGTCGTGCAGGGCCATCTGCTCGTGGCCGACCTCCTCCTCGGCGTGGTTGAAGCAGAACTTCTGGTAGTGCCGGTCGTCCTCGCAGCGCACGCCCACCAGCGCCTGGTTGCGGGCGTTGTGCCGGGTGTAGTGGTACGTCTCAATCAGATACAGCGCGTAGAGCGCCTTGGTGACCTCGCCCTGCTGGATGGTGCGGACGAAGCGGGACTGGGCCAGCAGCTCGTCCCAGACCTGGGAGCGGCGCTGCTTCAGGGCTTCCAGTCCGGAGGGGGCCTGCGTCGTGTCGGTCATGTCTGTTCCACCTCAACCAAGCGGGTGTAGGCGTCCGGTGAGTCATTCAGCCGGAGGCGGGTGAGTCGTTCGGACATCCGGGTGCTCGCGGCGATGAGCCGTGGCCAGGTGCCCGCCATGAGCGTGTAGGGCTGGGGGCCCCGCATGGGCACGTGGTGCGGCTCCTCGGTGGCCGCGGTCAGGCCGTAGCGCTCGAACACGGTGCGCGCCGCGCGGCGGCACAACCCGACGATGCCGACGTAGCCCTCCGTCATCGCCCAGGTGCAGGCCGCGATGAGCAGGCGCGGCGTGACGGAGGGGCTGCGCGCGTCCGGATCCACGACCAGCCGGCTGAACTCCGCGTAGCCCTGGAAGCGGGGCGCCCCGGCCTCCAGGGTGGGGGCGAGCGCCTGGAACTCGAAGGGGGCGGGGGTGATGCGCAGGCTCCCCAGCAGTTGGCCTTCGCGGCTGGCGTGGAAGTGCGCGCTGCGCTCGTCCAGCTCCAACCGCCAGTCGAGCTGGAGCTGCTCGGGGCTCAGCAGGTAGCTCAGGCGCGCGCGGTACTGGGCGTCGCGGAACTGGCGCACGCGCTCGACCTCGGCGGGGGCCGTCGCGTGGAAGAAGGGGCCTGCCATCACCACGGGCGGCTGGCCTGCGCCGAGCCGGGCCATCCGCGTCTCCAGGACGCCCATCGCCGCAAGACGGGAGGCGAGCTCCTCGTCCCGGGCTGCGCCACCACCTGTATCAGCCACGGACTTCCCCCTCTGGCTACGCAATGCTGCCGCTGGCGGCGGGCGCCGGCGCAAAGGCATACGTGTTCATGGAATCAAGAGGTCTTGATCAGGGACGCGGATTGGTCGCGTCCAGCCAGTGAACAGTCGCCTGGAACAGCACGTGGCGTAAAGCGCGCCAGGGGTAGACACGGCGGGGGCCCCGGGGCCCCCCTTGCGAGTAGCGCGCGGGTGTCTTCAAAGCCAGACACCGCACGTCAGGGGCTACGGCACGCGGGCCTGCTCCGGCGACGGCAGGCCCAGGGCGGCCGCCAGTTCGGTGAGCTTCGCCTGCACCTTGCGCATGTTCTCCGGGCCCATCCGCAGCAGGTGCTTCTCCGCCGCGCCCAGCGCTTCCAGGTCCGGATCCGCGTAGGCGTAGAGCGCGCCCTTCGGCGTGAGCTCCGGAGCCGTCCTGGGCACAGGGACCCGGGTGAGCCGCCCGATGGCCCGGGACAGCGTCGCGTCCAGGCTCCGGCCCGGAGGGGCCAGCTCCGCGTGGGCGGCGTCCAGCAGCGGCTTGAGCTCCTGATACACCTGTCCCGCCCGCTTCGCGTCCAGGGAGGAGATGACGCGGGTCACCCCGTCGTAACGGGTATGGCTTTCCGGCGACGTGACCAGGTGGCCGTGACGCTTTGTCGCACGGAAGGTCCCGGCGGGCGCCATGAAGGACAGGGGCATGCGCGGGCTCTGGCCTTCGGCGATCAGGTTCGCGGACGCGGCGAAGCGGCGGGCCAGGTCCTCGGAGGCCAGCCAGCGCGCGAAGTCCGCGTCGCTGGAGAGCCCCTTCAACAGCTCCCTCACGCGGGCGTCGGTGCCGGAGAGCTGCACCGCCGGGGGCGCGGGCGGCGCCGGAGGCGTGGGCTCGGCGACCGCGGGCGTGGGGGCGGGGGGCGGCTCCGGCGTGCGCAGCAGGAAGTAGCTCGAACCTCCCAGGAGCGCCACGGCGGCGGCGATGCCCAGGGGCCAGCGCAGGGAGCGGAGGGGAGACGGCGGGAGGGGGGCGTTTTCGCTGGGGCTCATGTGGTGGGGACTCGGTGGGAGGTGGAGGGAAGGGACTACAGCTCGCCAGCGCGGGCCTGCTCGGCCAGCCGGAAGGAGAACTCCGCCCGGCGGTTCTTCTCCGGGGCGTTCGGATCCGCGGGCCGCTCCTCGCCGTAGGAGATGACGGAGATGCGGCCGGGCTCGACGCCCAGGTTCACCAGGTAGGCGCGGACGCTGGCGGCGCGGCGCTGGCCCAGCGCGAGGTTGTACTCCGTGGTGCCCAGCTCGCAGGTGTGGCCCGCCACCGTCACCTTCGCCATGCTCCGCTGACGCAGGGCCTGGGCGATGCGCGACAGCTCGTCGGTGGCCTCGGACGGGAGGAGGGAGGAGTCGAGCGGGAAGTAGATGGGCGCGGCGTTGAGCGCCGCGAGCGCCTGCTCCGCGTCGTCAGGGGCGGGCCGCGCCGCGTTGCCACGGTCGCTGGCGGAGGGCGCGGGCGGGTGGGCCGCCGCGTCGGTGGTGCGGGTGTTGGCCGCGCGCCTCGCGCAACCCGTGAGGCCAATGACTGACAGCAGGAGGACCAGGTGGGTTCGGTTCATGCCCTGACACATGAGCAAGGGCTGTGCCGTGAAACCTTCCGTCTGGCGTCTCGCGCGGGGTGGCGCGATGACTGGCAAAGCGCGACGTCCTAGCGTTGCGAAACGCCGCTGTCCGTCTTCTCCCTGCGGTGGATGGTGGAGACATCAATCCCCAGCAGCTCCGCCGCGCGCGTCTTGTTGCCTCCACAGCGGGCGACCACCCACGCGATGTATTCACCCTCCAGTTGTCTCAGCGGCACCACCTGCCCGTGGGCCGCGGCCAGCGGGTGGACCTCCGGCGCGGCGTCCGCGGTGTGCAGGCGCAACTGGGGCAGGTCCACGGTGGGCTGCGCGCCCAGGACGACCAGGCGCTCCACCAGGTTCTCCAACTCGCGCACGTTGCCGGGCCAGGGCATGCGCACGAGCGTGGCCACGACCTCCGGGGCCAGGGCGGTGACGGGTGAGCGCGGGTTGCGGGCGCGGGCCTGCGCCACGAAGTGCTCCGCGAGCTTCGGGATGTCCTCCGTGCGCTCGCGCAGCGGCGGCACGCGCAGCGAGACGACGTTGAGCCGGTAGAAGAGGTCCGCCCGGAAGCGGCCCTCCTTCACGCGCGCGTCCAGGTCCTGATGCGTGGCGGCCAGGATGCGCACGTCCACGCGGCGCGAGCCGTCCGCGCCCACGGCGCGCACCTCGCCGTCCTGGAGCACGCGCAGCAGCTTCGCCTGGAGCTCCGGGGGCATGTCCCCGATCTCATCGAGGAAGAGCGTGCCGCCGTCCGCCTCCACGAAGAGGCCCCGGCGCGTGGTGGTGGCGCCGCTGAAGGCGCCCTTGATGTGGCCGAACAGCTCGCTCTCCAGCAGGGCGTGGGGCAGGGCGGTGCAGTTGACCGCCACGAAGGGGGCCTGGCCGCGGGGGCCTTCGGAGTGCAGCGCCCTGGCGACCAGCTCCTTGCCGCTGCCGCTCTCGCCCCGGATGAGCACCGGCGCGTCCGACGCCGCCACGCGGTCGACGAGCTCGTAGAGCGTCCGCATGGGGACGCTGTGGCCCAGGAGCGAGCCCAGGCCGCCGCGCTGGGTCACCAGGCGCTTGAGGTCGCGGTGCTCGGTGCGCAGGCGCCGGGACTCCAGCGCGCGCCCCACGTGGAGCAGGACCTCGTCCAGGCGGAAGGGCTTGGTGAGGTAGTGGTAGGCGCCGCGCTTCATGGCCTCCACGGCGCTCTCCACGGCGCCGAAGGCGGTCATCGGGAGCACGGGCAGCTCCGGGTCGTGCCGGCGCGCCGCCGCGAGCACGTCCAGCCCGTCCACCTCCTCCATGCGCAGGTCGCACAGGACGACGTCGTAGACGCGGGCCCGGAGCTGCGCGATGGCGTCCGCGCCGCCCGTGGACAGGTCCACGCGGTAGCCCGCGTCCATGAGGGGCTCCTTCAACATCTGTCCCATCTCCTCGTGGTCATCCACCACGAGGATGCGCGCGCTAGACGGCATGCCGTTCCTCCCAGCCGGAAGCGGCGGCCACCGGCCACCGCAACGTGACGACGGTGCCCCGGCCGGGCTCGCTTTCGACCCCCACCTGGCCACCGTGGTTGCGGACGATCTGCGCCACCACGCTCAAGCCCAGGCCCGTGCCCTGGCCCCGCTTCTTGGTGGTGAAGAAGGGGTCGAACACCTGGTGCAGGTGCTCCGGCGCGATGCCCCGCCCGTCGTCCTGGACGCGGATCTCCACCGCCTGGACGTCTCCCGCCATGCACGTCGTGGCGCTCAGCCGCACGTGGCCTCCGGCGCTGCACGCGTCACAGGCGTTGAGGGTGAGGTTGAGGAGCACCTGCTGGAGCTGATCCGCGTCCGCCGCGAGGCTGGGCAGCCGCTCGGGCACGTCCAGCTCGAAGTGGACGTGCCGGCGCTCGGCCTCCACGTCGAGCAGCTCCTGGAGGCCGCGCACCACGGCCGCCAGCGGGACGACGCCGGCCCGCGCGGGCTGCAGGCGGGAGAGGTCCAGGAGCTGGCGGATGATGCGGCTCACCCGGTCAATTTGCGTGACGATGGCGTTGAGGCCCCGGCCCTGCGGGTGCTCCACGCCGCCCACCTTCTGGAGCATGTATTCGGCGTGGCCCCGGATGATGCCCAGCGGCGTGCCGATTTCATGGGCCACGCCCGCGGCGAGCACGCCCACCGTGGCCAGCTTCTCCGCGCGCAGGAGCTGATCCTCCAGCATGCGCACGTTGCTCAGGTCCTCCAGCACCAGCAGCGTGCTCGCCTCTCCGTCGCCGTGCTCCAGCGGGACGGCGTGGACGTTGAACTGGTCCTTGTCGTTGAAGAGGCTGAGCGGCTCGCCGTGCAGGCTGCGCACGGCGCCCTTGTCCCGCGCGGCCAGCACCAGCGCCGTCAGCCGCTGCACCGCGGCCGCGGGCGCGGTGGGGAAGGCGTCCGGGAGGGGGCTGCCCACGGCGGTGGCCGGCAGCCGCGCGCGCAGGGCCTGGTTCACGTCGCGGATGCGGCCCTCGCGGTCCAGCGCCAGGATGCCCGTGGGGATGTGGTCGAGGATCTTCTGCGTCTTCTCGTGCAGGTGCGCGAACCTCGCGGCGTGGCGCAGGCGCTCCTGGAGCGCCACCGCCCGGCGGTTGGCGAGCACCACGTAGGCCCCGAACGCCACCAGGACCACCGCCACCAGCAGCGCCGCCAGCGACAGGCGCAGGCCCAGGGTGCGCTCGTGGGCGCGCAGGGCGCTCGTGGAGGAGAGCGTCGCCACGGACCAGGAGGCCTCGCCGCGCATGCGCAGGGGGCGGAAGGTGGCCACCGCGTCCGCGGCGCCCAGGCCCAGGCGCGTGGCCTCCGCCTCGTTGAGCCGCAGCGTCCCGGCCGCGCCCGCGCGCATCCGCGCCACCAGGGTGCGCAGGCCCGGCACGTGCTTGCCCTCCGGTTCCTCCAGCCGCCGGTGCCAGGACGCGAGCGCCGGGTCGCTCATGGGCGCGGGCGTGCCGTGGGCGCCCAGCAGCAGCAGGCGCGTGTTCTCCTCCACCGTCACCATGCGCAGCGGCGCGAAGAGCGGCTCGGTGTCCACCAGGATGGCGATGGCGCCGCCGCCGGGCAGGTCGGAGTCGATGCGGATGGCGAAGACGCGCATCCACCCGGAGGACGCGCCTGCAATCGGGTGCGAGGGGATGACGTGGCCCACCGGGGCCGTGAGCGCCTGCCGCGCGGTGTCCGTGAGCGCCGGGGGGTGGACGGCCTCCCTCGGCAGGTGGCGCGACTTGTGGTCCACCAGGAAGAGCCGCTCCTCGCCGTCCGGGCCCAGCACGGCGATGGCCCGGTACTGGCCCACGGACTCCAGCAGGGCGCGCAGCTCGTTGTGGTGGTCCGCCAGGGAGCCGGGCTGGGCGAGCAGCTCGCTCGCGAAGCGCAGGTTGTCCCCCAGGTCCTCCAGCGACCGGGCGACGCCGCTGGCGGCCTCCTCCAACTGGGCCTGCCGGTCGCGCCCGAACTGCTCCACGAGCGCCTGCCGGTCGCGCTGGATGAACCACACGGCGCCGCCCGCCACGCTGGCCAGGGCAACGAGCAGGAGGACGAGGGGGACGAGGAGGCGGTGCATGGAGTGCAGGGGAGCCCACACAACGCAAGGCCCGGGCCAGCCGTTCCCTCCAGGGGCCGGTGCCTTGCGCCGCGCCACGACCGCCGCAAATCACCACACCGGGGCTGGCACTTTGCCGGACCTGTCCGGGGCCGTCCCCTGGCGGGCCTGCGCTAGAGTGGCCGCCCCCTTGAACGGAAGGCCGAGCCTGAACATGAGCCAGAACCTCTACGACATCCCCCTCACCGGCATCGACGGCGCCCCCCGGACGCTGGGTCAGCACAAGGGCAAGGTCCTGCTGGTGGTGAACGTCGCCTCCAAGTGCGGCCTGACGCCCCAGTACGAAGGACTGCAGAAGCTCTACGCGAGCCGGCAGGGGCAGGGCCTGGAGGTGCTGGGCTTCCCGGCGAACAACTTCCTGGGGCAGGAGCCTGGGAGCGAGGCGGAGATCCAGCAGTTCTGCACCTTGAAGTACGACGTGACCTTCCCGCTGTACTCGAAGATCTCCGTGGTGGGGCAGGACAAGCACCCGCTCTACCACGCGCTGACGGGCGCCATCCCGGAGGCCACGGGGGAGGGGCCCATGCGCGCGAACCTCAAGGGCTACGGCATCGAAGCCAACCCGAAGCCGGAGGTGCAGTGGAACTTCGAGAAGTTCCTCATCAGCCGGGACGGCCGCGTGGTGGGCCGCTTCGCGCCGGACGTGACGGCGGAGGATCCGCGGCTGGTCCAGGCCATTGACGCGGAGCTGGCGAAGCCGGCCTGAGCTCAGACCTCCGGCGCCGGGGCCTGGGGCCGGCCGCAGGCGCGGTTGGCCGGGACGGCCAGGTCGATCTTCTTGGGGCGGGGCAGGTGGAGGTTGTTCATCACCTCGATGAACTCCTCGCGGCTCCTGCCCGCGAGCCGCGGGTTGTGGCGCTTCTCCTCGCCGATGCTCGTCGCCGTGTGACCGTGGTAGTCGTGCGCGGGGTAGACGAGCGTCGCGTCCGGGAGCTGGAAGAGGACGCGGGTGATGGAGTCGTAGAGCTGGCCCGCGCTGCCGTTCTGGAAGTCGGTGCGGCCGTTGCCGCGCACCATCAGGGCATCCCCGGTGAAGACGCGGTCGCCCAGCAGGTAGCTCACGCTGTCGTCGGTGTGGCCCGGCGTGGCGAGCACCTGGAAGGCGCACTGTCCGACGTGCACCGTGTCGCCGTGCCGCACCTGGAGGTCCGCGCACCGGGCCCCGCCGGGGCCGGACACCACCTGGCAGTTCGTGCGCTCGCGCAGCGTGCCGGACGCGGTGACGTGGTCCGCGTGCACGTGGGTGTCGAAGACGTGGGAGAGGACGAGTCCCAGCTCACCGACGAGCCGCAGGTCGCGGTCCACCTGCTCCAGCACCGGATCGATGAGGACGGCCTGGCGCGTGGCCTCATCCCCGACGAGGTAGGTGTAGGTCGAGGACTCGGAGTCGAAGAGTTGGCGGAAGAGCATGTCGAGGTCTCCTGTCCTTGAGTGGCATGACAGAGGGAGGCGGACTTCGTGAAGCCCCATCATGCTCCGTGGCCGCGCGTGAACACTGCGGGAAGTGACTGCTCGACGGTGGGGTCCGCCCGTGCGAGCGTCCTGGGCGTGACCCCCTACGACAAGATCTTCGAGAACAACAAGCTCTGGGCGGAGGAGCAGCTCCGCGCGGATCCGGACTACTTCACCAAGCTGTCGGTGTCGCAGCAGCCGGACTTCCTCTACATCGGGTGTTCGGACAGCCGCGTGCCCGCCAACCAGATCATGGGGCTGCCGCCGGGTGACGTATTCGTGCACCGCAACGTCGCCAACCTGGTCAACAACGTCGACCTGAACGTGATGTCGGTCATCAACTACGCCGTCCGGCACCTGGACGTGAAGCACATCATCGTCTGCGGCCACTACGGCTGCGGCGGAGTGCGCGCGGCGATGCAGCCCAAGGACCTGGGCATCCTCAACCCGTGGCTGCGCAACATCCGCGACGTGTACCGGTTCCACAAGCAGGAGCTGGACGGTATCGCGGACGAGACGAAGCGCTACGAGCGGCTGGTGGAACTCAACGTCCTGGAGCAGAGCATCAACATCATCAAGACGGCCGCCGTGCAGAAGTCCTACCTGACGCGCGGCTTCCCCATCGTGCACTCGTGGGTGTTCGACCTGCGCAACGGCATGATCCAGGACCTGAAGCTGGACTTCGTCCAGACGCTCCACAACATCCAGGAGGTCTACGACCTCACGAAGGAGTGAGACCCCGGGGCTGACGACAGGGCCGGGGGGCGCGGCCTAGACCCGTGGGGATGATGACTCCGCGGCTCAGGGCCTGGGTGTTCTCGCTCAACACCTTCGTCGCCGCGATCGCCGCGCTGTTCCTCGGCCTGCGCTTCTCCCTGCCCAGGCCGTACTGGGCGATGATCACCGTCTACATCGTCAGTCAGCCGCTGTCCGGCGCGCTGCGCTCGAAGGCCGTCTTCCGGCTGCTGGGCACCGTGCTGGGCGCGGCGATGGCGTGCGTGCTCGTCCCGAACCTGGTGAACGCGCCGGAGCTGCTGTCGCTCGCGATGGCGCTGTGGGTGGGCGGCTGCCTGTACCTGGCGCTCCTGGACCGCACGCCGCGAAGCTACGTCTTCATGCTGGGCGGCTACACCGCGGCCATCATCGGCTTTCCCGGCGTCTCCGCGCCGGGCGCCCTCTTCGCCACGGCGCTGGTGCGGGTGGAGGAGATTGGCCTGGGCATCGTGTGCGCCACCGTCGTGCACACCGTGCTCTTCCCCCGGCCGGTGGGGCCGGTGCTGCTGGACCGCGTCGATGGCTTCCTCGCGGACGCGGGCCGGTGGGCCCGGGACGCGTTCGCGGGGCGGCGGGACGCGCGGACGCGCCGCGAGTGGCACCGGCTGGCGGAGGACGTCACCGCGCTCCACCTCCTGGCCACGCACCTCCCGTTCGACACCGCGGGCCTTCGCCCCCGGGCCGGCGCCGTGCGCGCGCTGCATGAGCGCATGTCCATGCTGCTGCCCATCCTCTCCAGCATCGAGGACCGGCTCGCCGTCCTCCAGGGCCCGGGCGGGGCGCCCGACGCCCGGCGGGACGCGCTCCTGCGGGCGCTGAGCGCGTGGAGCCAGGCGGGGCCCGACGCCTCCCGCGCCGAAGGCCAGCGGCTCTCCGAGGCCTGCGCCGCGCTCGCGCCGCCGCTGGACGCGAAGGCGGACTGGGCCGCGCTCGTCACCACCAGCCTCGCCGTGCGCCTTGCTGAATGGGTGGACACCGTCCAGGACTGCCGCGACCTGCGCGCCTTCATCCGCGACCCCACCGGGTCCGCGCCGGAGCGCCTGACGCCGCTGCTGCTCGCGCGCGTCCAGCGTCCGCTTCACCGCGACCGGGGACTGGCGCTGCTGTCCGGCATCGCGGCGGCGGCGGCCGTGCTGCTCTGCTGCGCCGTGTGGATTTCGCTCGCGTGGCCGGAGGGCGGCGCGGCGGCGATGATGGCGGCCGTCTACAGTTGCCTCTTCGCGACCCAGGATGATCCGGTGCCGGCCATCCTGTCCGCGCTGGCCTTCACCGGGGTGTCCTTCGTCGTGGGCGGGGTGTACCTGTTCGGCGTCCTGCCCGGCATCGACGGCTTCCCCCTGCTGGCCGCCGCGCTGGCCCCCACGCTCCTGGGGGTGGGGCTGTTGATGGCGGACCCCCGGTGGGCGGGGCGCGCGAGCATCGCGGTGCTGGGCCTGCTGGGGACGCTGTCGCTCCAGGAGCGCTACTCCGCGAACCTGGCGGCGTTCCTCAACGGCTCGTTGGCGCAGGCCGCGGGCTTCATCGCCGCGGCGGTGTCCACCCGCTTCCTGCGCTCCGTGGGCACGGACTGGAGCGCGCACCGGCTGCTGCGCACCGGGTGGCGGGAGCTGGCGGGCCTGGCCTCCGCCGAGGCCATGCCGGACCGCGCGGGCTGGACGAGCCGCATGCTGGACCGGCTGGGCCTGCTCACCCCCAGGCTGGCGCTGGCCACGTCCCGCGACGAGGCGCTGGAGGCCGCGGATGCGCTGGCGGACCTGCGGCTGGGCCTGAACGTCGTGGACCTCCAGCGCGTCCGTCCGCACGTGGGGGCCGCCGCGAGCCTGTCCGCGGGGCTGCTCCTCCAGCGCATCTCCGGGCACTTCCGGGCGCGCTCGCTGGGCCGGGTGACGGCGCCTCCGGTGGAGCTGCTCGGGGCGCTGGACGCCACGCTGGGGAGCGTCGCGGACGCGCCGGCTTCCGCGGCGAAGCGCGACGGGGTGCTCGCGCTCGTGGGGTTGCGGCGCGCGCTGTTCCCGGACGCGGCGCCCTACCGGGCCGGGCCCCTGGAGCCAGCGCGATGAGGGGCGAGCTGGACGTCCAGGGGGTCTTCGTCCCCGCGCTCCTCGTCTGGGCGCTGGTCGCGGTGGCGCTCGGCGTGCCGCTGCGGCGGGGGCTCGCCGCGCTCCATGTCTACCGGTGGGTGTGGCACCCGGCGCTCTTCGACCTGGCGCTGTTCGTCCTCCTCTGGTTCGCGGTGACCTTCATCGCCTCGCGCTTCCCCTGAGACGCCATGAAACCCACGCGCCCGCAGCTCCTCCGGATTGGCGTGACGGCGGCCGTCGTCGCGCTGGCCCTGCTCGCGGGCCGGTGGATGTGGCGGCACTATCAAGTCGAGCCGTGGACGCGCGACGGACGCCTGCTGGCGGACGTGGTGCAACTGGCGCCGGACGTGTCGGGCGTCGTCACGTCGGTGGACGTGGAGGACAACCAGCGGGTGACGCGGGGGCAGGTGCTCTTCGTCATCGACCGCGCCCGGTTCGAGCTCGCGCTGCGTCAGGCGGAGGCGGTGGTGACGAGCCGGCAGGCGGTGCGGGCGCAGGCGCAGCGGGAGTCCGAGCGCGACCAGGGCCTGGGCAACCTCGTGTCCGAGGAGACGCGCGAGCAGGGGCTGTCCCGCGTGGCGCAGGCGGAAGCAGCGCTGCAGCAGGCGCTGGTCAACCGCGACGTCGCCGCGCTGAACCTGGACCGCTCCACGGTGCGAGCGCCGGTGAACGGCATCGTCACCAACCTGGACGTGGATGTCGGGGACTACGCCACCGCCGGGCGGGAGATGGTCGCGCTGGTGGACAGCGACTCCTTCCACGTGGAGGGTTACTTCGAGGAGACGAAGCTGCCGCGCATCCGCATGGGCGCGCCGGCCTCCATCCGGCTCATGGGCGAGCCGGCCCTGCTGCGCGGGCACGTGGAGGGGATCGCCGCGGGCATCGAGGACCGCGAGCGCGGGGCGAGCCCCAGCCTGCTGCCCAACGTGAACCCCACGTTCAGTTGGGTGCGCCTGGCCCAGCGGGTGCCCGTGTACATCGCGCTGGACGCGGTGCCCGAGGGCGTCCGGCTCGTGTCCGGGCGCACCGCGACGGTGACGGTGCATGAGGAAGGGGACGGGGCTCCAGTCGCGCGCGGCGGGGACGTCCGTCCATGAGCACGCGGGGGGCGTGGGCGGCCCTGGCGCTGCTGGTGTCCGCCTGCACGACCGTGGGGCCTGACTACCGGGGGCCGCCGCCGTCCGCGGTCGTCCACATGCCCGAGGCCACAGAGACGTTCCTGGGCGCGGCGGAGCCCCACTACTCGGCGGCGCCCGTTCCAGGGGAGTGGTGGCGGCTGTACGAGGACCCGGTGCTGGACGGGCTGGTGCGGCAGTCGCTGAAGTCGAACGTGGACCTGCGGGTGGCGGAGGCGAACCTCGCGCGGGCGCGGGCGCTGCTGGTGCAGGCCGGGGCCGACAAGCTGCCTTCCTCGGCGGTGGGCGCGTCGGTGGGTGTGGGCCGGGAGCCGCCCCTCGCGCCGTCGGTGACCTACGGCGTGGACTTCGGCGTGTCGTACCAGGTGGATCTGTTCGGGCGGATCCGCCGGGGCATCGAGGCGGCGCGCGCGGAGACGGAGGCATTCCAGGCCGCGCTGGACCTGACGCGCATCACGGTGGCCGCGGACACGACCCGGGCGTACGCGAGCGTCTGCTCGGTGGGCTACGAGCTGTCCGTGGCGCGTCGCGTGTTGGCGCTGCAGGAGGCGAGCCTGGAGCGGACGCGGCGGCTGGTGGAGGCGGGGCGGGGGACGGCGCTGGACCTGAGCCGGGCGCGGGCGCAGGTGGAGGTGCTTCGCGCGAACGTGCCCCCGCTGGTGGTGCAGCGGCGCATCGCGCTGCTGCGGCTGGCGGTGCTCAGCGGCAGGCCGCCCGCGGCGTTCCCTCCGGACGTGGAGGCGTGCGAGACGCCGCCACGGCTGGCCTCCCCCATCCCGGTGGGGGACGGGGCCGCGCTGCTGCGCAGACGTCCGGATGTCCGGCAGGCGGAGCGGGCGCTGGCGGCGGCGACCGCGCGCATCGGCGTGGCGACGGCGGACCTCTATCCCACGGTGAACCTCGGGCTGTCCGCGGGGTCCCTGGGACTGATGAACGCCTTCGGGCAGGACAGCACGCTGCGCTGGAGCCTGGGGCCGCTCCTGTCCTGGACGTTCCCGAACACCCGCGTCGCCAGGGCGAGCATCGAGCAGGCGGGCGCGGTCGCGCGAGGGGCGCTCGCGGAGTTCGACGGCGTGGTGCTCAACGCGCTGCTGGAGACGGAGAGCAACCTGACGCAGTACACGCAGGACCTGGAGCGCGTCGCCGCGCTCACGGCAGCGCGGGACTTCAGCGCCGAGGCCGCGCGCGAAGCCGACGCGCTCTACCGGGGAGGCCGGGAGAGCTTCCTGGGGGTGCTCGACGCGGAGCGCACCCGGGCCGACGCCGAGGCGTCGCTGGCCTCCGCGCGGACCCAGTTGGTGGCCGACCAGATAGCCTTGTTCCTGTCGCTGGGTGGGGGATGGGAGGAACCGCCACCCGCGGAGGGACGTTAGGATGGGCGCGGATGCGCTTCTTCCTGAACCTCCCGGACGGCCGTTCCTTCCCGCTGGAGAAACCCGTCGTGTCCGTGGGGGCCGAGCCCGCGTGCGACGTCGTGCTCGCCGGGCCCGGGGTGAAGGGCAGTCATGCCCTGGTGTTCCGCGACGCGCGCGGGTGGACGGTGTCCGCCGCCAGCGCGGACTGTGACGTCCGGGTCCGCGGCAAGCGGGTGGAGCTGGCGCCGCTGGAGCCCGGGGAGTCCTTCAGCGTGGGCAGGGCCTCGCTCACGCTGAGCGCCTCGGACGCGCCGGTTCGCGTGGAGGCTGCCCCGGCGCCGTCCCGCCTGCTGGGCGTGCTGACGGACTTCGCTTCACGGCTGCTCGTGCAGCGCCCTTCGGCGGAGCTGCTGGAGGCGGCGCTGCGCGGCATCGCGGACGTCACCTGCGCGGACGTGGGGTTCCTGGTGTCGGTGGAGGGGGACCGGCGGCAGGCGCTGGCGGCCACCGGCTCCGTGCCGGACTCGGCGGTGGTGGACAGCCTGGTGGATCAGGTCGTGGGTTCGGGGGCTCCGGTGCTGGTGCCGGACGTCGCGGCGGAGGCGGCGCTGGCGGGGGCCCCAGCGTCCAGGCGCTGCGGTTGACGTCCGCCCTGGTGCTGCCCCTTCGCGCGGGCTCCGCGCCGCTGTGCGTGGTGTACCTGGGACGGCGCCTGGGCAGTCCTCCGTTCTCGACGCGTGAGCTGGAGGAGGCGATGGCGTTGTCGTCGCTCGCGGCGCTGCTGCTGGCCACGGCGCGGGAGCTGACGGAGCTGCGCGCGCAGGTGGACAGCCTCACGCAGCGGATCGCCGCGGCGACGTTCGAAGGGCTCATCGGCGAGTCTCCGGCCATGCGCGATCTCTACCGGCGGATCGAGCGCCTGGGGCCCACGTCCCTGCACGTGCTCATCCAGGGGGAGACGGGCACGGGCAAGGAGGAGGTGGCCCGCGCGCTCCACCGGCGCAGCGGCCGGCGCGGGCGGCTGGTGGCCATCAATTGCGCGGCGCTGCCGGAGTCGCTCATCGAGCGTGAGCTGTTCGGCCACGTTCGCGGGGCGTTCTCCGGTGCCATCTCCGACCGCGCGGGGCTGGTGGAGGCGGCGGATGGGGGCACGCTGTTCCTGGATGAGATTGGAGACATGCCGCTGTCGCTCCAGTCGCGCCTGCTGCGCGTCGTCCAGGAGCACGAGGTGACGCGGCTGGGGGAGCACCGGCCCCGCAGGGTCGACATGCGGGTCGTCGCCGCCACGCATCAGCCGTTGAAGGCGCTCGTCGCCCGAGGGGCCTTTCGCGAGGACCTCCTCTTCCGGCTGGACGAGGTGCGCCTGGAGGTGCCCGCGCTGCGGGAGCGCGGCGAGGACGTGCTGCTCATCGCGCACCATGTGCTGAAGCAGCAGGGCGCGCGTGCGCGGGGCTTCACGCAGAAGGCGGCGGAGGCCCTGCGCGGCCATCCCTTCCCGGGCAACGTCCGTGAGCTCGCGTCCCGCGTGCGGCGCGCGGCCATCCTGGCGTCGGGGGAGCTCATCGGCGTCGAGGACCTGGACCTGGCCGCGGATTCGGCGCCGCTGGTGCCCCTGGATGAAGCGCGTGATGCCTTCGTGCTGCGCTACGTGCGCGAGGCGATTGCCCGCAGTGGAGGCAGCAAGAAGGACGCGGCCCGGGCCCTGGGCATCGGCGTGCGCTCCGTGTTCCGATATCTGGGGGAGGAGGAGTGACGACGGTCCTTCCTTCGCCTCGCAGGAGTCCCGAGCCCATGCGCTTCCCGCTCCCGTTCCTGCTGCTGGTCCTGCTCGTGGCCCCGGGGTGTCCGCTCGACATCCAGGTGCGTGAGGAGGTGGACGCCGGCTGTCTGGGGGACGCCTGTGCGCGCTCCTGCGCCGCGGACCGGGAGTGTCCGGAGGGCCAGCGCTGCTCCGACGTCTACAAGGAATGCGAACCGGGCCCCCGCCTCACCGAGCCCTGCTCCAACCCCCTGGCCTGTTCGACGTTCGCGTACTGCGTGAAGGGGCGCTGTACACGGGATTGCGACCCGGGCTGCCCCACGGGCTACCAATGCTCACCGGCTCCGGAGTCGCTGTGCGTCGAGACGTGCGAGGACCGGTCCCCGGAGCACCTGGGCGATTCCTGCGAGACGTCCATGGACTGTGCCCGCTGCGGCTTCTGCGCGGACCTGGGACGTGGGAAGGCCTGTCACCAACCCTGCCGGTCGGATGCGGAGTGTCCCGGGGGGCAGGCAGGCGCGTGCGTGCAGCTCCCGGGCTCCGCCCTCCGCGTGTGCCAGCAGTGAGGGCGCCCCGGGGTTTGATCGCGCGGATCCCGCTTCCTAGACTGCGCGCGCGATGACGGGCGAACTGCTGGCCGGCCGCTACCAGTTGGAGCAGGAGTTGGGGCGGGGCGGGATGGCGACGGTCTTCCTCGCCCTCGACCTCCGGCTGTCCCGCCGCGTGGCGGTGAAGGTGCTGCACCCGGGCCTGGACGCCCGCTTCACCGAACGCTTCCGCCAGGAGGCGGAGGTGGTGGCCTCGCTCCAGCACCCCAATGTCCTGGCGGTGCATGACTTTGGCGAGGACGCGGTGCGCGGGCCGTTCCTTGTCTGTGAATGGGTGCAGGGTGTGAACCTGCGCGATTTGGCGCGGCGTCTGGCTCCCGTGCCGCCGGAGGCCGTCGCGCTGCTGGGCTGGGAGCTGGCCCGGGCGCTGGAGGTGGCGCATGTGCGCGGGGTGGTGCACCGGGACGTCAAGCCGGAGAACGTGCTCGTGGCGCATGGGGGGCCGCTGAAGCTCGCGGACTTCGGCATCGCCGCGCTGGCGGACCGGGCCCGGCTGACGAGCACTGGCGCCGTCATCGGCTCGCTGGGGTACATGGCGCCGGAGCGCATCGATACCGGGGCGTGGTCCCCGGCGTCGGACGTCTACGCGGTGGGCGTCGTGTTGTTCGAGCTGTGCACCGGTACGACGCCGCATGCGGGGGAGGGCAGCGCCCGGCTGGCGGTCTCGGTGATGACCCGCGATGCGCCGCCGTTGGTGGAGGCCGCGCCGGGCACGCCCGTGGCCCTGTCGACGCTGGTCGCGCGGTGTCTTGCCCGGGATGCGCGTGACAGGCCCGTGGACGGTGGGGCGCTGGCGCATGAGCTGGAGGCGGTGCTGCGGCCGTGGGTCGGGGCGCCCGCCGAGGCGTCACGGGCCTTCTTCGAGGCTCCGGAGTCCTCCGTGGTCCGCTGGCGCGAGGACCGGTTCCAGCGGCTGATGGGCGAAGGGCGTGCGCTGCTCGCGGCGGGGCAGGGCGCCCAGGCGGCTCGGTGCCTCAACGCCGCGTTGGCGCTCCGGCCCGGAGCCCCCGAGGTGCTGGCGCTCCTGCGCTCGCGGCCCATGAAGAAGGGGCTCGGCCGGCGAGCGTGGGATGCGTTCCCGCGCTCGTGGGCGGAGCACAAGCGGCCGTTCCTGACGGGCGTGGTTATCGCGGGGCTGTTGGGCGGGCTGGGAGCGTGGGCCTGGCGCGCGAGTGAAGCCAGGACTTCGACAGGGGCCACAGGGCCGGCGCCCGCATCCGCGACGGGGGCGGATGCAACGGTGCTGACCGCCGTGCCTCGTGCGACCGCCGGGGGCGTGCCAGCGACGTCGGATGCCTCGGCCGCGCACTCTCCGGGCTCGCGTGCAAAGCCGGGTGCCTCCGCTGCGCTCGTACCCGGTGCCGACTCTGCTGCGACAACGGTCGCCTCTGCCGCGCATGCGGGCATGTCTGTCACAAGCGAGGACTCCGCCGCGCCCGTGGCTGTCGCCCGCCTTGATTCAGCGGTGAGGCCTTCGCGTCACTTGAATCAGGTGACAGCCGGGACGCCGGCCCTGGCCGCGCGTCCGGATGCTCCGGGCAGACCGCCTCGGGCAGCGCCGCTGGCTCGCCCCACCCAGGACTCCTCGCAACGGCCCGTGAGCGGCACGGAGCTGCCGGTTCGCGTGCCGGAGGCCCCGGACTTCGCGACGCTCACGGTCGTGACCCGCCCCTGGGCCGAGGTGTTCGTCGACGGTCAGAGCCGGGGCTACACCCCGCGGCTCCGCTCGCTGCGGCTGTCTCCCGGTGCCCACCGGATCCGCTTCGCCAACCCCTTGTGCGAGCCCGTCGAGGAGGTCCTCGAAGTGGCCGCCGGCGCTGCCGTCTTCCGTGAAGTCTCCCTCCAGGTGCGCGACGCGGAGGTCACCATCGTCGCGCCCGCGGCCTCCCGCGTCTTCGTCGACGGCGTGGAGGTGGGCGTGGCCCCGCTTCACGCCCCCTTGCGGCTCTCCCACGGAGGACACCTCCTGTCCGCCCGCGACCCCGGAGGCAACGTGCTGAGGCAATCGCTCGACGCGGTGGCGGGGTCCCGCACCACGGTCGTGCTGGGGGCTGCTCCATGAAGACCGCCATCGTCGCCCTGCTGCTCGCGGCTTCGTCCCCATTGGGCCCTGCTCGTGAGGCCTACCAGTCCGGCGACCTGCCCCGCGCCCGCGCCGCGCTGGAGGCCCTGCTCCAGCCCTCCCGGCTCTCCCGTCCCCAGGACGAGGCCGAAGCCCACCTGCTGCTCGCGGCGACACTCCACGCCCAGGAGGACCTCCCCCGAGCGGAGCGCGAGGCCGTGGAGGGGCTCGCGCTCGACCCCGACGCGAAGCTGGACCCCCTGGTGTATCCGCCGGACTTCATCGCCTTCCTCGAACGGGTTCGCGTACAGCGGCGGGATCGCATCGACCATCGCGCGGCCCGGCTCCGGCCGCCCGTGCTCCTTCCCGCGACCGCGACCTCCACCGCCGCTCCCGTCCTCGTCGAATCCCGCCCGGCCTCCCAAGGCTGGTACCTGGTGCCGTTCGGCGTGGGCCACTTCGTGCACGGCCAACGCTCCAAGGGCACCGTGCTCGCGGTAGGGCAGGGCACGGCGTTCGCCGTGTCCGCGGTCTCCCTGGGCGTGGCCCTGTCCCTGCGCGGCCCGGACGGCCGCTACTCGGCCCAGGACGCGCCCACGGCCCGCGCCTTCAATGTCTCCTACCTCGTGGGGGCCTACGCCTTCGCGGCGCTCTACGCCTACGGCGTCATGGATGGCCTGCTGTCCTCGCCCCCGCCGCCCCAGGGAAACGGACCGGGGTGAGCGCCTCGGCGCGCTGACGCGGCGGACCGCTCCGGTGTAAACGGGGCGGATGAACGACGTGAACCTGGTGGAGATCGCCCGGCGGTTCGAACGCAAGCAGGCCACCTCCGCGGTGGCGCTGTCGACGGCCTCCGCGCCGCTCGCGGACGGCTGGATGGCGTTCGGCGGCGTGGGCTCGTACATCAACAAGTCGTGCGGCTACGGCTTCGAGCGCGGCGTCACGGACGCGGAGCTGGACGCGCTGGTGGACTTCTTCGCGTCGCGCGGCGTGGAGCCCAAGGCGGAGCTGAGCCCCTTCGCGCCCCAGTCCCTGCTCAAGGGGCTGGCGGACCGGGGCTTCGTGCTGCGCGAGTTCGAGACCGTGCTGTACCGGCCGCTGCAAGCCGGGGAGGACCTCTCGACGCTGGTCCGCGGCACTCCCGCCGGGCTGCGCGTCGAGCGGGTCGACCCGTCCGACGACGCGGCGGTGCGCCGGTTCGTGGACGTCGCCGGCAGCGGCTTCGTCCCGGAGGGCGAGTCGATGCCGGAGGTCTTCCTGGAGATGGGCCTGAAGGCCGCGCGCAACCCCGCCTCGGACTCGTACATGGCGTGGCTCGACGGCGTGCCGGTGGGGGCCGGCAGTTGCGAGGTGAGCGACGGGCTCACCTCGCTGTTCGGCACCTCGGTGCTGCCCGCTTACCGGCGGCTCGGCGTGCAGCAGGCGCTCATCGCCGCGCGGCTGGCGCGGGGGCAGGAGAAGGGCAGCGACCTGGCGGCCATCATGTCCTCGCCCGGCATCCCCACGGAGCGCAACGCCATGCGCCTGGGCTTCCTCATGGCCTACTCCCGCGCCGTGCTGGTGAAGCCCGGCGCGGGGTTGGAGCCGTCGCCCTGAACGTCAGGGCTGCGGCAGCGTGTACGCGAGGGGCAGCAGGGCGCCGTTCTTGTTGAAGGGGTTGTAGCTGCCCTGCGGGCCCACCCAGCCGCAGCCGCCGTAGCCGCGCATCTCCACCACCTGGAAGTTGTCATGGAAGGCCCACCACGAGGACTCGCTGGAGTAGCCCCCCCGGCCGATGCTGTCGACGGGCACGGAGAACGGCGTGCCTCGCAGGTCCACGTTGGCCAGGCCCGTGCGGCTGCACCCCATGGCCGCCGCGTAGGTCATGGCCGTCACGAGCTCCTTGTTGACGTGCATGAGGGAGCCGGTGGACGTCGAGAAGGAGTGGTCCCCGGTGTCCACGGCGAGGGTGACGGGGTTCAGCCTGACGCGCGTGAACCGGGTCCGCACGTCGGTGCCCGGCGAGTTCCCTCCCGCCGTGTACTGCGAGTAGTTGGCGCCCTCCTCCGTGTGCACCAGGGGGAGGTACTCCCGGGGCGTGCCGGCCATGTCCTGGCACCAGGCCGTCCAGCGCTTCAGCGGGTCCTTGTTCACGAACAGCGCGTACTCGCCGTCCGGCGCACCGGGGCGGACCGCCTTGAGCTCCTGACACGTCGCGGGGAACTCCTCGCCGCGGTAGTGGAGCTGGAGCAGGCTGCCCTGCTGGTTGAAGGGGTTGTAGCTGCCCTGCGGGCCCACCCAGCCGCAGAAGCCGTTACCGGACAGGGTGACGACCTGGCCCTCCTCGCTGGAGGTGGCGGCGCCGGTCGCGTTCGCGCCGCCCACGCCGAACGAGGCCGCCTCCACCGTGAACGGGGTGCCCCGGAGGTCGATGTTGCCCAGCCCCTGGCCGCCGCTGCACGCCATGGCCACGCCGTAGGGCATCGCGGTGACGGTGTCCGGCGAGTGCGTCAGCGAGCCCGTGGAGGTGGCGAAGGTCTGGTCCCCCGTGACCACGCGCAGGGTCACCGGGTCGATACGCAGCCGGGTGTAGTGGGTGCGCACGTTGGTGCCGGGAGAGGAGCCGCCGGCCGTGTACTGCGAGAAGTTGGAGTCGGCGTCCGTGCGCTTGAGCGTGAGGTACTCGGTGGGCGTGCCGGCCATGTCGTGGCAGTACGCGGTCCAGGACGCGCGGATGTCACCGGCCACGTACAGCACGTATTCGCCGTCCGGCGCTCCCGGCTGGGCGGCGCTGATCTCCAGGCAGCGGGAGGGCCGCGAGGTGAGGGGCTGGGGGCGCTCCGACAGGGTGCTGGGGTTGTCGCTGGCGCTGGCGCCACAGCCGGCGGCGGCGAGCGCCAGGAGGCTCCAGGTCAGGGTCCGTGCGCGGCGGGGGAGGTGGGGAACGGCGGAGGGCTTCTGGAAGTTCATGATGCGGGGCTCCGGTGAAGGGTTGCGAGGCCTTCCCATGGCAAGGTCGGGGCCACGCGGGCCGCCAGGGCCTCTCCGTCGGGATTCCGGGGCGTTACGTGCGAACCCGGCCCGCCGGAGGACATGGCCGCGCCGCGAACGTGCCAGTCCTGGCACGCGCGCAGGCTCCTCCGAGGAGGCGGCCTGTCATGCCCCCTCAGGGCCCTCCACGGACATGGCGGAGGGCGCACCGGCCTACCGGGACGCGCCCTGGAGCGCCTCCGTCAACCGCTCCGCGAGCCGCTCGACGTAGGGGGATCGCAGCAGGGTGTAGTGCGTGCCCGGGAGGACCTCGCGCGTCAGCTCGCCGTGGACATGCGCGCTCCAGCCGTCGTCCCCGCGCGCCGGGGCATCGCCCGCCTGGAGCAGGAGGACGCGGCCGGTGAACGTTCCAGGGCGGTGGTGTTTCAGCGCGCGCAGGTTGCGGGTGAAGACGTGCAGGAGCGTGCGCCCTGCCGCCGTGGCCGCTTCCGGCGTCGCGAGCTGGCCCTGGTCGAGCTCGAACAGCGCGGCCACCTGTCCTTCGTCGTCCACGTCGAGCGGCACGCGTTCATCCGTCGCGGGGCTGGCATCGATGAGCGCCACGAGCTCCACGGTCTCGCCCCGGGCCTGGAGCTGGCGCGCCATCTCGAAGGCCACGACGCCTCCCATGGACCAGCCGCCCAGCCGGTAGGGGCCGTGGGGCTGCACGGTGCGCACGGCGTTCACGTAGAGCGCCGCCATCGCCTCCACCGTGTCGAGCGGCGGACGGCTTCCATCGAGCCCCTGGGACTGGAGCCCGTAGAAGGGCTGCTCCGGGCCCAGTTGCTTCGCCAACGCCGCGTACGCGAGCACGTTGCCGCCCACCGGGTGGACGCAGAAGAAGGGCCGCCGCGAGCCCTCGCGCTGGATGGGCACGAGCGGGGAGAAGACCAGGGGCGCCTGACGCAGCAGCCGGGCCAGCGCCTCCACCGTGGGCGCCTGGAAGAGGGCGGCCAGGGGCAGCTCGCGCTGGAAGCGCTCCCGGATGCGCGCCATCAGCTTCACGGCGAGCAGGGAGTGACCGCCCAGGTCGAAGAACGGACGCGTCACGCCGATGGGCCGGACGCCCAGCAGCTCCTCCCAGAGCGCCACCAGCTCCCGCTCCAGGTCGTCGCGAGGGGCCACCTCCGGGGTTCCGGAAGGACGGGAGGCCGGGGCCTCCGGGAGGTGCATCCGGCGAAGCTCGTCCTCCGTCAGCAGCGGCCCCCGGTCCAGGACCGCGTCGGGCGCGGCGAGGACCGTCTCCAGCAGCGTGCTCCAGCGCTCCATCAGCCGCTGGACCGTGGCGGCGTCGAAGAGGTCCGTGCTGTACGTGAGCGCGCCCTGGAAGCCGTCCGGCTGCCGCGTGAGGGCCAGGTCCAGATCGAACTTCGCCGCCGTGGGAGTGACCTCCACCGCCTTCAGCGTCAGGCCCGGGAGGGCGACCTCCGGCTCCGGCGTGTTGTGCAGCGCGAAGAGGACCTGGAAGAGCGGGGTGCGGCCCAGGTCGCGCTCGGGCTGGAGCGCGTCCACCAGCCGCTCGAAGGGGAGGTCCTGATGTTCGTACGCGCCGAGCGTGGTCGCGCGCACCTGCGCGAGGACCTTCCGGAACGACAGGTCCTGGGTGAAGCGCGCGCGGAGGACCAGCGTGTTGACGAAGAAGCCGATGAGGCCCTCGGTCTCCGCGTGGCGGCGGTTCGCGATGGGCGTGCCCACCAGCACGTCGTCCTGGCCGGAGTACCGCGCCAGCAGCCACTGGAACGCGGCCATGAGCACTATGAAGGGCGTGGCGCCTTCCCGCTTCGCCAGCGCCTCCACCGCGTCACTCAAGGCCGGTGCCAGTTGGACGGGCCACCTCGCCCCCTGCGCGGAGCGGCGGGCCGGACGAGGCCGGTCCGTGGGAAGCAGCAGCGCATGCGGCGCCCCTTCGAGCCGCCGCCTCCACCCGTCGAGCTGTCCCTCCAGCACCTGTCCTTCCATCCACGCGGCCTGCCACCGGGAGAAGTCCGCGTACTGCACGGGCAGCTCCGGCAGGGGGGACGGCTGGCCCTGGCGGAACGCTTCGTAGAGCGCCACCAGCTCGCGCACGAGCACTCCGAAGGACCAGCCATCGGAGACGGTGTGGTGCGTGCACAGCAGGAGCACGTGCTCCCGCGCCTCCAGCCGCAGCAGGGTGAAGCGCGCGAGGGGCCCCGTGCCCAGGTCGAATGGGCGCAGCGCCTCCGCGTCCACGCGGCGCCAGACTTCGGCTTCACGTGCGTCCTCGGGCAGGGCCTCCAGGTCCTCCGTGCGCAGGATGCCCGTGGGCGCGGGATGGATGCGCTGACGTGGCGTTCCGTCGTGTGCCTCGAACGTCGTGCGCAGGGTTTCGTGCCGCTGCACCAGCGCGTCGAAGGCCCGCTGGAGGGCGGGGACGTCCAGCGCCCCGGACAGCCGCAGCGCGAAGGGCATGTTGTAGAGCGGGCTGCCTGGCTCCAACTGGTCGATGAACCACAGCCGCTGCTGGGCGAAGGACAGGGGCGCGAGTCCGTCCCCCTGCGTCCTCGTCAGCGGAGGCAGCGCGGGCGTGGGCGAGTCCGTCAGCCGCCGGGCGAGGCCCGCCACGGTCGGCGTTTCGAAGAGGGCCCGGACGCGCAGCTCCACCCCGAAGTGGGAGCGCACGCGCGCCACCACCTGCGTGGCCAGGAGCGAGTGCCCGCCCAGCTCGAAGAAGTTGTCGTGACGGCCCACGTTGGACACGCGGAGCAGCTCCTCCCAGATGGCGGCGAGGCGCTCCTCGGTGGGCGTCGCGGGCGGTTCGAAGACACGCGCCGAGCGCGACGCCGCGTCCGGCACGGGCAGGGCCTTGCGATCCACCTTGCCGTTCGGCGTCAGGGGGAGGACGGGCAGGGCGAGGAGGGCGGCCGGCACCATGTAATCGGGCAGGTGCCGTCGCAGGTGCTCTTGCAGCGGAGCGGTGTCCACCTCCGGCGTGACGTAGGCGACGAGGCGCGCGTCGCCCGGAACGTCCTCGCGCACCAGGGCCAACGCGTCCCGGACGTCGGGGTGGGCGCGCAGCGTGGACTCGACTTCGCCCAGCTCGATGCGGTGGCCGCGCAGCTTCACCTGGAAGTCCAGGCGGCCCATGAACTCGAGCGTCCCGTCCTCGCGCCACCGGGCCTTGTCGCCCGTGCGGTACAGGCGCGCTCCGGGCTCGGTGCCGAAGGGGTCCGGCATGAAGCGCTCGGCGGTCAGGTGCGGACGGCCCAGGTAGCCGCGCGCGACGCCTTCACCGGCGAAGCACAGCTCCCCCGGCAGGCCGAAGGGCACCAGCTCCAGGCGCTCGTCGAGCACGTACGCGCGCAGGTTGTCCAGCGGCCGTCCGATGACGGGCCGCGCGAGGGACGTCCCCTGGATGTCCCAGACGGTGGCGTCCACGGTGCACTCGGTGGGGCCATAGGCATTGAAGGCCCGCGTGCGCCGGGTCCCGGCGAGCCGCTGCCACATCACCTCGTCCAGTGCCTCGCCGCCCACCAACACGAGCGACGGCAGTCGGGGGCGCTCCAGCATCCCCGCGTCCAGCAGGAGCTTCAGTTGCGCGGGCGTGCAATCCAGCGCGTCCACCCGTGTCCGCTCCAGCCACTCGAGCATCCGCTCCGGCTCCAAACGGAGGTCCTCCGGAACGGGGCACAGGCAGTGGCCACCCAGCAGTTGCAGCACCTGTTCGATGGATGCATCGAAGAACAGCGGCGCGTTGACGCTGACGCGGAGTCCCGGCGCCTGCCCCGCGTAGGCGGTCCGGAGGAGCGCGTGGCGCAGGTGCAGCAGCGAGCGGTGCCGCACCATCACCCCCTTGGGCGTCCCCGTGGAGCCAGAGGTGTAGATGACGTAGGCGAGGTTCTCCGCCCCCGCCGTCGGCGGCAGGTTGTCCGAAAACCTGTCCGACTGTCGGACAGGTTTTGCGTCCATCCGCACCAGGTGGGGGACCTCCGGGTGCCATGCCTCCAGTAGGGCCTGCGTCGTCACCAGCACGGACGCGCCACAGTCTTTGAGCACGAACGACTTGCGCGCGGCGGGCGCGGCCGGGTCCAGTGGCACGAAGGCGCCCCCGGCCTTGTTCACCGCGAGCAGCGCGACGACGGTCTCCGCCGAGCGCTCCAGGCACAGGCCCACCGTCACCTCCGGGCCCACCCCCAGCGACCGCAGGTGCCAGGCGAGCTGGTTGGCCTGCATGTTGAGCTGCCGGAAGGACAGCGTCGTGTCCCCGAACACCACGGCGTCCGCGTCCGGGGTCCGCGCCACCTGGGCTTCGAAGTGGCCGTGCAGCGTGCCGTCCCCGTCGTAGGGCGACATGCCTCCGGCCAGGTCCCCCAACAACCGCTGCCGCTCCTCCTCCGAGACGAGCGACCGTCCGGACAGCGGTCCGTCCGGATCCGTGAGCACCGCCTCCAGCAGCACCCGCAGGTGGGTGAGGAGCCGCTCCATGGTCGGACGCTCGAAGAGGTCCGTGGCGTATTCGAGCTTGCCCCGGAAGCCGTCCTCGCGGCGGTCCAGGTCCAGGCTCAGGTCGAACTGCGACGTGATGCGCTCCGCGAGCGCCGCGGGACGCACGGTGAGGCCGGGCAGCGATAGCTCCGGCACCGGCGCGTTCTGGAGCGCGAACATCACCTGGAACAGCGGCATGCGGCCCAGGTCGCGCGTCGTTTGCAGGGATTCCACCAGCCGCTCGAAGGGGACGTCCTGGTGCTCATAGGCGCCCAGCGTCGTGGCTCTCACCTGGGCCAGCAGCTCCCGGAACGTCGTCCGGGCGCCGAAGCTTCCGCGCAGCACCAGCGTGTTGACGAAGAAGCCGATGAGCCCTTCTGTCTCCGCGTGGCGGCGGTTCGCGATGGGCGTGCCCACCAGCACGTCGTCCTGACCGGAGTAGCGGTGCAACACCGTCTGGAAGGCCGCGAGCAGCACCATGAAGGGCGTGGCGCCTTCCTGCTTCGCCAGGGCCTCCACGCGCTCGGACAGGGCCCGGGGCAGGTGCACCGGCACCGTGTCGCCGCGCTGGGTGGAGACGGCGGGGCGCGGCTTGTCGGTGGGCAGCTCCAGCGCCCGGGGCGCTCCTTCGAGCTGCCGGCTCCACCACGCCAATTGCGCCTCCAGTGCCTCTCCCTGGAGCCACGCGCGCTGCCAGAGCGCGAAGTCCGCGTACTGCACGGGCAGCTCCGGGAGCGCGGGCGGACGGCCTTCCCGCAGGGCCGCGTAGAGGGCGGTCAGCTCGCGCACCATCACCCCCAGCGACCAGCCGTCGGAGACGATGTGGTGGAGGTGCAGCACCAGCACGTGCTCCTCGGCCGCGAGCTGGAGCAGCAGGGCTCGGATGACCGGGCCGCGCTCCAGGTCGAACGGCCGCTGGGACTCCGCTGTCGCCAGGCGCTCCGCTTCGCGCAGCCGGGCTTCGGCGTCCTCCCACGTGGTCAGGTCCACGCGCTCCAGCGGCACGGTGGCCTGCGCGTGGATGTGCTGCACGGGCTGGCCCGCCTCCGTGCGGAAGGTGGTGCGCAGGGATTCATGCCGCGCCATCAACGCGTCCAGGCTCCCCTTCAGCGCGGCCTCGTCCAGCGCGCCGAGCAGCCGCAGGGCGACGGGCATGTTGTAGAGGGCGCTGCCCGGCTCGAGCTGGTCGATGAACCACAGCCGCTGCTGCGCGAACGACAGTGGCAGCAGCGGGGGCCTCGGGGCCCGGGTCAGGGGCGGCACGTGTTCGCGGCGGTTCGTGGTGGCGCCCAGGTGCTGGGCGAGCGCGGCCACGGTGGGCGCGTTGAACAGCTCACCCAGGGGCAGCTCCACGCCCAGCACCGCGCGGATGCGCGACACCACCTGCGTGGCCAGGAGCGAGTGGCCTCCCAGGTCGAAGAAGTCATCGTGGATGCCCACGGTGTCCAGGCGCAGCACCTCCGCCCAGATGGCCGCGAGCTGGGTCTCCATCGCGTTGCGTGGGGCTTCTCGCGCCGCATGGGTGGACCGGGGCGCTTCGGGCGCGGGCAGGGCCTTGCGGTCCACCTTGCCGTTCGGTGACAGCGGCAGCGACGGCAGCGCCACCCAGGCGGACGGCACCATGTAGTCCGGGAGCCGCCGCTGCGCGTGCGCCTTCACGCGGTCGGTGACAGCGCTGTCCTCGGACAGGACCACGTAGGCCACGAGCCGCTTCTCACCGGAGGCGTCCTCGCGCGCGAGTACCACTGCCTCGCGCACGTCCGGGGCCTGGCGCAGCACGGCCTCCACCTCTCCGGGCTCGATGCGGAAGCCGCGCAGCTTGAGCTGGAAGTCGGTGCGGCCCAGGAACTCCAGCGTGCCGTCGTCGCGCCAGCGGGCCCGGTCGCCCGTGCGGTACAGGCGGGCGCCCGGCGTGGCGGAGTGGGGATGGGGGATGAACCGCTCGGCGGTGAGGTCCGGCCGCTGGAGGTAGCCCCAGGCGAGGCCGTCACCGCCGACGTACAGCTCGCCGGGGAGCCCCGGCGGCAGCGGCTGGAGGTGCGTGTCCAGCACCCACGCGGTGGAGTTCGCCAGCGGCCGGCCAATGGGCACCGAGCGCTCCACGGTGTCCCCCGCGCGCAGCGTGTGCGTGGTGGAGAACGTGGTGTTCTCCGTGGGGCCATACCCGTTGACGAGCACGGCGTCCGGCGCCATCCGCGACAGGTGTTCCCTCACGCGAGGCACGGGCAGCACGTCTCCGCCCGCCAGCACCTGCCGCACGCCCGCGACCGAGGCGCCTTCGTGGAGGACCATCTGCTCGAAGAGGGCGGCGGTGAGCCACAGCGTGGTCACTCCTTCCACGGCGAGCAGCGTGCCCAGCTCCGACAGCGAGAGCGCCTGCGGCGGCGCCAGCACCAGCTTCGCGCCGTGCAGCAGCGCGCCCCAGAGCTCCAGCGTGGAGGCGTCGAACGCGACCGGCGCGGCCTGGAGGAACACCTGGTCCGGGCCGAACGCGATGAAGCCATTGCCTCGGACGAGGCGCACGATGCCCCGGTGGGGCACGCAGACCCCCTTGGGACGGCCGGTGCTGCCCGACGTGAACATCACGTAGGCCAGCGCCTCCGCGGGCACCCGCACGCCCGGCGGCGTGGCCGGCTGCTTCGCGATCGGATCCGCCTCCGCGTCCAGAAGCACGAGGAGCCCGGTCACCGCCGGCAGCTCATCCGCCAGCGCTTCCTGCGTGACGAGCACGCCGACACCCGCCTCCTGGAGCACCCAGGCCGTGCGGTCCGCCGGAGCCTTCGCCTCCACGGGCACGTAGGCCGCGCCCGCCTTGAGGATGCCGAGCATCGCGACGACGAGCTCCGGCGAACGCTCCACGCACAGCCCCACGCGGTCCCCGGGCCGCACGCCCACCTGGCGCAGGTGGTGCGCGAGCTGGTTCGCGCGATGCTCCAGTTCTCCGTACGTGAGCTCACGCGCCGTGCCCGGCGATGGGGAGGCCCCCGGACTCGCGGGCATCCTCACGGCGACGGCGTCCGGTGTGCGCGCGGCCTGCTCCGCGAACAGCGCGGGCACGGAGGCGTCACGCGGATAATCCGTCGCGGTGTCGTTCCAGGCGACGAGCACCTGGCGCCGCTCCTCGGGCGTCAGCAGCGGCAGGCGCGAGAGCGGCGTCCCTGGCGAGGCCACCGCGGCTTCGAGCAGCACGTTCAGGTGCCGCGCCATCCCGGCCACCGTGCCGGGTGTGAACAGGGCGGTGTTGAAGTTGAGGCCTCCCGTGAAGCCCTCGGGGGCGCGGTGCAACTGCAGCTCCAGGTCGAAGCGGATGGCGCCCGGATCGGCGTTCATCGGCTCGAGTGTCAGGCCGGGCAGGGCGAGCGGCGGCAGCGGCGCGTTCTGCAGCGTGAAGGTGACCTGGAAGAACGGCGTCCGGGACGCGTCGCGCGCGGGGTGCAGCGCTTCGACGAGCTTCTCGAACGGGAGGTCCTGGTGCTCGTAGGCGCCCAGGGTGGTGTCCCGCACGCGCGCCAGCAGGGAGGCGAAGGTGTCGTCCTCGCGCAGGCGGGTGCGCAGGACGACGGTGTTGGCGAAGTAGCCGATGAGCGGTTCGGACTCGGCGTGGCGGCGGCCCGCGATGGGGGAGCCCACCAGCACGTCGTCCTGGCCGGCGTACCGCGACAACAGCAATTGGAACGCGGCCAGCAGCGCCATGTACGGCGTGGCGCCCTCGCGCTTCGCCAGGGACTCCAGGGCTTCGCTCAAAGCTTGCGGGAGGGTGACGGGCATCAGGGCGCCCTGGAAGGACTGCCGGGCCGGACGCGGATGGTCCGTGGGCAGCTCCAGGTGCGACGGCGCGCCTTCCAACTGCCGCCGCCAGTAGCCGAGTTGCGCGTCCAGCACCGCGCCCTGCAACCAGCCCCGCTGCCACAGCGCGTGGTCGGCGTACTGCACCGGCAGCTCGGGAAGCGGGGAGGGGAGGTTGCGGGAGAGCGCGGCGTAGAGCGTGCCCATCTCGCGCACCAGGACGCCGGTGGACCAGCCGTCGGAGATGATGTGGTGCAGGTTCAGCACCAGCACGTGCTCCGTGGGCGACAGCTTCAGCAACAGGGCCCGGAGGAGGGGACCCTGCTCCAGGTCGAACGGGGTGCGCGCCTCCTCGCGGGCGAGCCGGGTGGCTTCGGCCCGGCGCGGCTCCAGGTCCGGGATGCCGGTGAGGTCCACCTGTCGCAGGGGCAGCGGAGCGGGAGCGTGGATGACCTGCTCCGGGGCTCCTTCGTACTCGCGGAACGTGGTGCGCAGGACTTCATGCCGGCGCACCAGCCGGTCGAAGCTCCGCTGGAGCGCGCCCAGGTCCAGCGTGCCCTCCAGCCGGAGCGAGAACGGCATGTTGTAGGCCGTGTCCGTGGTGCCCAGTTGGTGGATGAACCACAGCCGCTGCTGCGCGAACGACAGCGGCAGCACCGCGGGCCGTACGCCACGGGTCAACGGCGTGAGTCCAGTGGGCTCGGGCTTCTCCGGTTGGGTTGGTGCGGGGGCCACGGCCTGGGCGGGGACGATGCGCCGGGCGAGCGCCTCCACGGTGGGGGCTTCGAACAGCGTGCGCAGCGGCACCTCCTGGCCCAGGCGCGTCCGCACGCGCGCGGCCACCTGGGTCGCGAGCAGCGAGTGTCCGCCCAGTTCGAAGAAGCTGTCCCGCACGCCGACCTGGGGGAGGCCGAGCACCTGCGCGAAGATCTCCGCCAGGGCGCGCTCGGTGTCGTCACGCGGAGCGATGGGGTCCGCGCGTCCGGTGGTGGGCGCGTCCGGCGCGGGCAGGGCCCTGCGGTCCACCTTGCCGCTGGAGGTGAGGGGCAGGACGTCCAGGCGGACGAGGGTGGAGGGCACCATGTACTCGGGCAGCCGGGAGTGCAGGAACGCGCGCAGGCCCGCGGTGTCCAGCGTCCCGCCGTCGATGCGGACGTAGGCGACGAGGCGCGGTCCCGCCGTGCCTTCCTGGCGGACGACGGCCACGGTGTCGCGCACGCCGGGCCAGGACTGGATCGCGGCTTCGATGTCGCCCAATTCGATGCGGAAGCCGCGCAGCTTCACCTGGAAGTCGGCGCGGCCCAGGTACTCCAGTGTGCCGTCGGTCCGCCACCGGGCGATGTCGCCCGTGCGGTACAGGCGCGCGCCGGGCGTGTCACTGAAGGCGTCGGGGATGAAGCGCTCGGCCGTGAGCGAGGGGCGGCGCCAGTAGCCCCGGCCCACCTGCACGCCGCCGATGAACAGCTCGCCCGGGATGCCTGGGGGCACAGGTTGACCGTGGGCATCCAGGACGTGCATGCGCGTGTTGGCCACGGGCCTGCCGATGGGGATGATTCGCGGGGACTCGTCGTGCGGGCACTCCCAGGACGTCACGTCCACGGCGGCCTCGGTGGGGCCGTAGAGGTTGTGCAGCGTGGCGTGCGGCATTCGAGCATGGGCTCGGAGCACCAGGTCCGCGGGCAGGGCTTCGCCGCTGCACATCACCTGACGCAGCCGCGACAGGGACTCCAGGCCGGGCTCCTCCACGAAGGCGCGCAGCATGGACGGCACGAAGTGCACCGTCGTCACGTGCTCGCGTGCCATCAGGGCCACGAGGTAGTCCGGCTCCTGGTGGCCGCCGGGCCGCGTGAGTACCAGCCGCGCGCCCGTCATCAGGGGCCAGAAGAACTCCCACACGGACACGTCGAAGCTGAACGGCGTCTTCTGAAGCACCGTGTCGGAAGGCGTCAGACCGTAGCGCCCCTGCATCCAGCGCAGGCGGTTGACGACGCCCGCGTGCGCGTTCATCGCGCCCTTGGGACGGCCCGTGCTTCCGGACGTGAAGATGACGTAGGCGAGCGAGTCCTCACCGGCCAGCGACACGGGACGGTCCGTGGACTCACGCGCGATGGCCTCCCACTGGCTGTCGAGCGCGATGACGTGCGCGGCCTGCGTCGACCGCACGGCGTCGATATCTCCCTGGGCATTCCGATGGGTGACGTGCTCGTCATGCGGAGGCAGCGCATCTCGCGCGGCCTGCGGAGTCAGCGTGGCGCGGAAGCGCTCCTGGATGAGGAGCACCGGCGCGGCGGTGTCCTCCAGCATCCCGGCGAGCCGCTCCGAGGGCGTGGCCGGATCCAGCGGGACGTAGGCCGCGCCGGACTTCAGGACGCCCAGGAGGGCGACCACCAGCTCCAGCGAGCGCTCCATGCAGACGCCCACCAGGGTCTCCGGGCCGACGCCGCGCGCACGCAGGTGGTGCGCGACCTGGTTGGCCCGGACTTCGAGCTGCGCGTACGTCAGGCGCTGGTCCTCGAACTGGAGCGCGGTGGCCTCCGGCGTGCGTTCGGCCTGGGCTTCGAAGAGGTGATGGAGCGTGGCGCCTCGCGGATGGTCCACGCGCGTGTCGTTCCAGTCGCGCAGCACCTGTTCACGCTCGGCCGGCGTGAGCAGCGACAAGGTGGAGACCGGCGCGTCCGGCGTCGCGACGACCGCCTTCGCCAGCACGGTCAGGTGTTCCGCCATGCGCTCCAGCGTCGCGGCGTCAAAGAGGGCGGTGGCGTACTCCAGGCGGCAGCGCAGGCCGTCGCGCTGCTCCCAGACCTCCAGGGTCAGGTCGAACTTGGACGTCGTCACCGGCACGTCCACGCCGCCAATCTGGAGCCCGGCGCCTCCGGTCGTCTGGGCCTCGGGCACGTTGATGACGTTGAGGACGGTCTGGAACACCGGCGTGCGGCTCAGGTCGCGAGGCGCCTGGAGCACGTCCACCAACTGCTCGAAGGGCATGTCCTGGCGCGCGTAGCCGCCCAGGGCCTGCTGCTTCACGCGCGAGACGAGCTCCCGGAACCCCGGTGCCCCGCCGAGCCTCGCGCGGAAGGCGAGCGTGTTGACGAAGCAGCCGAGCAGGCCTTCCACCTCGGGGCGTGAGCGCCCTGCGATGGGCGTGCCCACCGCGAAGTCGTCCTGTCCGGAGGTGCGGGAGAGCAGCACCTGGAACAGCGCCATCAGGACCATGAAGGACGTGGCGCCTCCACGGCGGCCCAGCGCGAGGAGCGGCTCGGACAGCTCGCGAGGCAGGTGGAAGGCGTGCGCGGCGCCCGCGTAGGACTGCGCGGCGGGGCGGGGATGGTCGGTGGGCAGCTCCAGCGGCGGCGTGCCCTGGAGCAGATCCTTCCACCAGCGGGCCTGCTCCTCCAGCACCGGCCCGGTCAGCCACGCGCGCTGCCACACGGCGTAGTCGGCGTACTGCACCGGCAGCGGCGGCAGGACGGAGGGCACACCGGCGCTGGCGCAGGCGTAGAGGACCGGCAGCTCGCGGCTGAGGACCAGGGCGCACCAGGCGTCGGAGACGACGTGGTGCAGGAGCAGGTGCAGGACGTGCGTGTCCGGAGCCAGCCGCAGCAACAGCGCGCGCGCCACGGGACCCGTGTCCAGGTGGAAGGGCGTCGCGGTGTACGCCTGGCAGCGCCGGAGCATGGCGGCCTCCCGCGCCTCGGCCGTGTCGCCGGGGACGTCCTCCGTCTCCAGGGGCAGGGTGCCGGTCGCGTGGATGACCTGCACGGCCCCGGTGTCGCCCAGCGCGTAGGTGGTGCGCAGGACCTCATGGCGCTCCACGAGCGCGTGGAGCGCCGTCTGGAGCGCGGTGACGTTCAGCGCGCCCGTGAGCCGGAAGATGATCGCGTTGTTGTAGGCGGTGCTCTCCGGCTCCAGTTCCTGGAGGTACCAGAGGCGTTGCTGCGCGAATGACAGCGGCAACGGCCGGTCGCGCGGCGCTCGCGGGATCGTCTGGAGCGCACCGGCTGCGCTGAGGGAAACCGCATGCAAGGTCGCGTCCGGGGCCCCCGTGCCCGCGGGCGACGCGGGGCGTGGCGAGGACGGCTTGGACGCCGGAGCATGCAAGGCGGCGTCCGGAGCGCTCGTGACGGCGGGCGACGCGAGGCGTGGCGCGGGCGGCTTTGACGCAGGGGCGCTCAAGGTCGCTTCCGGGGCGCTCGTGGCGGCGGACGACGCGGAGTGTGGCGCGAGCGGCTTGGACGCAGGGGCGCTCAAGGTCGCGTCTGGAGCGCTCGTAACGGCGGGCGACGCGGGGCGTGGCGCGAGCTTGGACGCAGGGGCGTGCAAGGTGGCGTCCGGACCAGACGTGGCGGCAGGTGGCGCGGGCAGCTTGAAGCCAGGGACGTTCACGGCTTCGACACGACCGTCGGCGCGCAGGCGCACGGCGCGGCCCGTGCGGTAGAGGCTCGCGGATCCACTCCTCGGATGCGGCGCCAACCGGTCTGGCGCCTCGCCCGTTGCCTTCCAAAGCGCGGCAGGGAGCCCCGCGCCCGACAGGGCCAACTCTCCGACGACGCCCGCGGGCACGGGCGCCCCGGCCGCGTCCAACACCCAGACCTCCAGGCCCGGCGGCAGCTTCTCCTCTGGCGCACGCGGCAGCAGGCCTCCCTCCCGGGCCTCCCCCGCGAGCAGCACGTCCCCTCCCGCGGTCCGCTGGATCGCCGACGCCAGCTCCGCGGACGCGTTCTCCAGGACCCATGCCCCCACCGGAGCCAGGGCCTCCCGCGCACCCGGGAGGTCCGTCAACGCGCGGGCCAGCCGTGCGGTGGTGTTCACCAGCACCGCGCCTGACTGCTTCGCCAGCGACAGCACCTCCGCCGCATCCGTCTCCTGCTCGCCGCGCACGCGCCGCGAGTGCGACGCCGCGTCGGCGGCTACGGCCTCTCGCGCCCTGGCCAGACGCTGGAGCCCTTCCAGGACGACCGGCGTCTCCAGGCCGAAGTCGATGAGGCACGTCACCTCGTCCACGTCCGAGGCCCGCACCTCGCGCAGCCGCTGGATGCCGCTCTCCACCGTGCCGATGAGGCCGGTGCCCTTCGCGTGGTGCTCGAAGGTGTGCTCCAGCAGCGCGTCGATGTCCTCGCGGGACACCTTGGCGATCTCCCCCTGGTATCCCTGCGCGGCGAGCAGCGACGTGGTGATGTCCGCCGAACTCCGGAAGTACGCCAGCAGCGGCTTGCGCACCCGCCTCAGGACCTCCGCCTCGTCGTCCCCCAGGTACGTGTGCAGCATGCAGGTGATGTGGCCCCGGCCCGGGTGGCCGTTGCGGCGCCACGCTTCGCGGTAGAGGGCCACCTTCGGCTTCAGCTCCTCCAGCGAGTGGGCGAAGAGGCCCGTGAGCACACCCGCGCCCAACTCGCCCGCGAGCCGGAACGTCTCCGGGTTCGCGGTGGCGGTGAGCCACACCGGCAGCTCGCGCTGCACCGGCTTCGGGCGCAGGCCCACCTCCACGGTGACGCCGTTGCCGCCCGGGCGCCGCAGTCGATCTCCGCGCCACAGGCCTCGCAGCGTCTCCAGGTGGCGCAGCAGGATGTTGCGCCGGTCGGCGTAGTTCCCGGGCGCGAAGATGAAGTCCTGCACGTGCCAGCCCGTCGCCACCGACACGTCCACGCGGCCCTGCGACAGGTTGTCCACCACGGCCCACTGCTCCGCGACGAGCAGCGGATCATGCAGCGGCAGCACCACGCTGCCCGAGCGCAAGCGCAGGTGCTTCGTGACGGACGCGAGCGCCGCGGAGACCACCGCGGGCTGCGGGTAGATGCCGCCGAAGGAGTGGAAGTGCCGCTCGGGCGTCCAGATGGCGGAGAAGCCGTTCGCGTCCGCGAACTTCGCGCCCTCCATCAGCAGCTCGTACTTGGGTCCGGAGAGCGAGTCCTCGTCGTTGGCGAAGTACGACAGGCTGAGCTGAAGCGGACGTGATGCCGCCTCGTCCGGCGAGCCCCGGCGCGACGTGGTGGCCTCGGAGGGGTACAGCACGCGCAGGCCGCGAGACAGGGCCCAGAGGGACTCCAGTTCGGGCTTCTCGGGGGCGGGTTCGGACGCGGCGAGCCAGGTGGTGCCCGGCGCCGGACGCAGCGGCGCATCCAGTCCCGCGAAGAAGCCCGTGAGCGACGCGTGACTCAACGCCCACGCGGGCTGGCCCGCCCCCATGGGCAGGAGCCACGCCAGGGACTCTGGCGACGGAAGTGGCAGCGCCTCCGTTGCCGGCGACACGTCTCCCAGCACCTCTTCGACGTGCAGGACGCGCGAGGACTCCAGGCGTGCCGAAGTGAAGAGCCCGCGCCAGGTGATGAGCCGGGGCACGGCGCTGCCTTCCACGGCATAGACGGCCAGCGAGTCCAGGTCCGTGGGGCCGAGCGCCACCGGCGCGCCGCCTGCCTCCAGCACGCCCCACAGCACGGCCAGCTTCTCCGGCGATGCCCGGAGGCAGAGCGCCACGGGCTCTCCCGGCCGCAGTCCCTGCTCCCGCAGTTTCGACGAGAGCCTCCTCGCGCGCGAGGCCAGCTCCCGCCAGGTCCAGGTCCGCCCGGCCTGCTCCACGGCGATGGCGTCCGGCCGCCGCAGCGCGTGTTCGCGCAGCCGCGCGGGCAGGACGGGGGCCTGCGTGACGGGCGGGGGCGCGGGCCATGCGCGGCGTTCGGCGTCGGTGGCCAGCGGCAGGCGGGAGAGGGGCTCCTCGGGCCGGGCCAGCGCCGCGCCGAGCAACACCTGGAGGTGCTCCAGCATCCGCCGCGCGGTGGAGGCGTCGAACAGCTCCGTCGCGTACTCCAGCGCGCCGTGGATGCGGCCGGGTTCCTCGGTGAGGATGAGCGTCAGGTCCGACAGGGTGGCGCCCCACTGCACGGGCGTGCCCGGGACCTCGATGAAGGTGCCTCGCGCCCCGACAGCCGCCAGCGCGTCGCCGCCCATCTCCAGGTTCGAGTGGTAGACGAACACCGTGTCCGTCATGCGCTCCCGGCCGATGTCGCGCCCGGGGACGAGCTGTTCGACGAGCAGCTCGAAGGGCACGTCGGGCCGCGATTGCACGTCGGTGACCTCGCGTCGCACGCGGTGCAAGAGCTCGCGGAAGCTCGGGTCATCCCCCACGTGGGTGCGGAACGCGGCCGAGTGCGCCACGTAGCCGATGAGCGGCAGCAGCTCCGGCCGCGTGCGGTTGCCGATGGGCGTGCCGACGATGAGATCCGCCTGACCGGTGTAGCGGTGCAGGAGCGCGTTCCACGCGGCGAGCACCGTCATGTACGACGTGAAGCCCTCGCTGCGTCCGAAGGCGACGAGCGCCTCGGCGAGCTCCGGTGGGAAGTCCAGCACCATGCGCTCGGAGGTGAGCGGGCAGCTCGCGGGACGGGGCCGGTCCGTGGGGATGCCGAGCTGCCTCGGCATGCCGGCGAGGCGCTGGCGCCACCACTGTTCCTGTTCAGGGAAGCGCGACTCCGCGAGCGACTGCCGCTGCCACGCGCCGAAGTCCGCGTACTGCACGGGCAGGGGCGCCAGGGGGGACGGCCTGCCCTGGAGGAAGGCGGCGTAGAGCTGTCCCACCTCCTGGAGGAAGAGGGACGTGGACAGCGTGTCGCAGACGATGTGATGGATGGCGCAGACCAGCAGGTGCAGGTCCGCGCGCAGGCGCACGAGTGTGGTGCGCAGCACGGGGCCTCGTACCAGGTCGAAGGGGCGCGCGGCGTCCTCGCGGGCGATGCGGAGGGCGGCCTCCTCGCGTTCGCCGGGCGTGCCTTCCACCTCCACGATGGGGAGCGGGATGCGCACGTGGGGATGGAAGCGCTGCACGGGCTGGCCGTCCACGGCGTCGTAGGTGGTGCGCAGGGCCTCGTGGCGCTGGACGACCTCCTGGATGGCCCGCTCCAGGATGGCGGCGTCGGCGGGGCCCTCCAGGCGCAGGACGAAGGGGATGGTGTACGCGGACAGGCCGGGGAGGTGCTGCTCCAGGCGCCAGACGCGCTCCTGCACGAAGGACAGGGGCAGCGGCTCCGTCCGGGAGCGGGGCACGAGCGGCAGCTCGCGTGTGGGCTCCTGCGCCGGGGCCTGTTGGAGCAGCGGTTCGATGCGGGAGGCGAGCCCCGCGACGGTGGGCGCTTCGAAGAGGGCCGCCAGCGGCACCTGGACGTGGAAGGTGTCGCGGAGCTGGTTGAGGAGCTGCGCGGCCATCAGCGAGTTGCCGCCCAGCTCCAGGAAGTTGTCATCACGCCCGACGAAGTCCACGCCCAGCCGCTGACGCCACAGCGTGGCGATGCGGACCTCCACGTCACCGCGAGGCGCGTCCTCACGGCCCCCCGGGACCGGGAGGGCAGGGTGCTCCAAGGGTGGAGACGTCACCGCATGGCCCCCGGGAGCCGGGCGGGAAGGAGGCTCCTCGGGCGGAGGTGTCTCCGCATGACTCCCGGGAACCAGGCGGGCAGGAGGCTCCACGGGCGGGGGGGGCACTGCCGCGCTCGTGAGCGCGGGCGAAGCGGAGGACATCCCAGGACTACCGCTGTGCACGCTCGAAGCCGGGGACGACGCGAGCGTGCCGGTGTGCGCGCTCGTGGACGGCATGCTCGAAGCCTGGGGTGACGCGCTTGCGTCGGTGACCACGGGCGCACCGTCCTGACCGCGAGGCTCCACCCAGCAGCGCTTGCGCAGGAACCTGTACGTCGGCAGGTGAACGCGGCGGCGCTGCTCGTGGGCGTAGAACGCGGTCCAGTCCACCTCCAGCCCCTGCATCCACAGCTCGCCCACGCACTGGAGCAACCCCGACTGCTCCGTCGTCGCGCCGCCCCTGCGCAGGGACGCGAGCGCCTTCACGCGCTCCCGGTCCTCGCCCAGGCACGCGCGGATCAGCGGGGTGAGGTCCTGGCCGGGCCCCACCTCCAGCAACACGCCGCACCCTTCCTCCAGCAGCGCCCCCACCGCGTCGGTGAAGCGCACGGGCTGCCGCATCTGCGTGGCCCAGTACTCCGGCGCGGCCAGCTCACCCGGACGCGCCAGCGCCCCCGTGAGGCTGGAGACGTACCGCACGGAAGGCTCGTGCCGCTGGAGCGCCCCCACCGCGCGCGCCAGCTCCACCATCAACGGCTCCACGTCCGCCGAGTGGAACGCATGTCCCGACGGCATGCGCACCGCGCCCGCCTTGCGCTGCTGCAACTCCGCATGGAGGCGCTCCACCTCGTCCACCGGCCCGGAGACGACACACCGGTCCGGCGCGTTCACGGCCGCGAGCGTCAGCCGTCCGGACAGCAGCGGCTGGACCTCCGACGCGGGCAGCGCCACGCCGAGCATCGCGCCCGGTGGCAGCCGGTGCATCAGCTCCCCGCGAACCACGGCCAATCGCAGCGCATCCGGCAGCGAGAGCACGCCCGCGACACAGGCGGCGGCGTACTCACCGAAGCTGTGCCCCAGCACCGCGTGCGGAGCGATGCCCCACGCCTGCCACAGCCGGGCCAGCGCCACCTGCACCGTGAACAGGGCCGGCAGCGCGCCCCGGGTGTCGGAGAGCATCGCGGCCGCCTCCGCCTCCTGGCCGGGCGCCGGACGCAGCAGCGCTTCCACCCTCGAACGCAGCGGCGCATCCAGCAGCGTCAGGCACGCGTCCACCTGCGCGCGGAACGCGGGCACGGTCGCATCCAGCTCCCGCCCCATGCCCACCTGCTGCGAGCCCTGACCGGAGAAGACGAACGCCACCCGCTTGCGGCGCGCCGCCTCCACGTCCTTCAACCGCGCGGGCGTGGCCGGCTTGCGAAGCTGCTTCGCCAGCTCCTCCGCGTCCCGGGCGACCACCACACGCCGGTACTCGAAGGCCCGGCGCCCCACGGCCTGCGTGTACGCGGCGTCCGCGAACGCCCCCGCATCCCCCACGACCTCCAAGGAGAACCGCGCCGACAACGCCTCCAGCGACTCCGGCGAGCGCGCCGACAGCACGCGCAACGCAAGCTGCTTCGCCGCCGCCTCCAGGGCCTCCGGCGAACGCGCGGCCAGGACCTGATCCGCCAGCTTCAACGACGCGGCCTCCAGCGCCTCCGGAGACCGGTCCGCCAGCACGTGCGACGCCAGCGCCAGCGCTCCCGCCTCCAGAGACTCCGGCGAGCGCGCCGACAGCACGAACAGTTGGTGTGAGCGCGTCGTGGGCCCGCTCCGGATGACGGGCGCCTCCTCCAGCACGGCGTGCGCGTTCGTCCCGCCCACGCCAAACGAACTCACCGCCGCGCGCCGGGGCGTCCTCCCCCGAGGCCAGGGCCGCAGGCGCGTGTTGACGAAGAACGGCCCCGCGTCGAAGTCGATCCGCGGGTTCGGCGCCTCGAAGTGGAGGCTGGGAGGAATCTCCTCCTCGCGCAGCGACAGCGCGACCTTGATCAGCCCCGCGAGCCCCGCCACCGTGTCCAGGTGGCCCACGTTCGTCTTGAGCGACGCCAGCGGGATGGTGCCCCGGTGCTCGGCCCCCAGGCCGTAGGCGCGCTGGAGCGCCGCGACCTCGATGGGGTCGCCCAGCGGCGTCGCCGTCCCGTGGGCCTCCACGTAGCCGATGTCCGCCGCCGCCACGCCGGAGCGGCGCAGCGCCTGGGTGATGACGGCCGCCTGACCCTGCACGCTCGGCGCCGTGAAGCCGGACTTGTCGCGCCCGTCGTTGTTGACGGCGGTGGCTCGGATGACGGCGTGGATGGGGTCGCCGTCGCGGACCGCGTCCTCCAGCCGCTTGAGCACCACGGCCGCCACGCCGCTGCCGGAGACGGTGCCCTTGCCCTGCGCGTCGAAGGCGCGGCAGTGCCCGTCCGGGGAGTAGATCATCCCCTCCTGGTGCACGTAGCCGGTGCGCTGCGGCACGGACAGCCGCGTCGCGCCCGCGAGCGCCACGTCCGACAGACCGGACAACAGGTTCTGACACGCGACGTGCACCGCCACGAGCCCCGTGGAGCACGCCGTGTACACGAGCAGGCTCTCACCGGTGAGCCCCAGCTTGTAGGACACCTTCGTCGGCAGGCTCTGGTAGGTCGCCGTGCCGTACAGCTCGAAGAACGCCGCCGAGTCCAACGGCAGGTGCCGCCGCACCTCGTTCGCGTACCCGGACTCGTTCGCGCCCGCGAAGAGGGAGATGACGCCCGGGAAGCGCGCCGGATCGAGTCCCGCGTCCTCCAGCGCCGCCCACGCGCACTGGAGGAACATCCGCTGCTGCGGGTCGGTCCACTGCGCCTCGCGCAGGGACATGTCGAAGAACGCGGGATCGAACTGGTCGATGTCCGCGAGCACCCCCTGCGCGGGCACGAACCCCGGATGCTGTGACAGCGCCACGCCCGGAGGAAGGCCGGGCATCGGCTCCAGCTCCTCGGGCGTGAAGCGGGAGATGGACTCCACGCCCTCACGAAGGTTGCGCCAGAACTCCTCCACCGACGCGGCGCCCGGGAAGCGCCCGGACATGCCGATGATGGCGATGGCGTTCGACGGCGGCGCGGCCGCCCGGTCCGTCGCGGCCGTGGAAGCGGAGCTGGAGGTCATGGGCGCGGGAACCGGTGCGGAAGCGGGCGTGGAGGGCACGGACGGGATGGGCTCCACCGGCGGAGTGGAGGCAGGGACGGGGGGCGTCGCGAGGCGCTCGGGGTGCCCCTCGCGCACCAGCCGCCGGGCCAGTGCGTGGACCGTCGGATGTTCGAACAGCCAGACCACGGGCACGTCGCGCTGGAGCGCCTCGTGCAACCGGCTGGCGACGCGGACCACGGTGAGCGACGTGCCGCCCAGGTCCTCGAAGAAGTGATCGTGGACGCCGACGCTCCGCGCGCCCAGCTCCCGGGCCCAGATGGCGGCGAGCTGTTCCTCCAGCGGATCCGCGGGCTCCACGAACCGCCCCTTGCGAGCACTCGCCGAGACGTCCGGCGCGGGCAGGGCCTGGCGGTCCAGCTTGCCGGTGGCGGTGAGCGGCAGCGCGGGCAGCGGGACGAACGCGGCCGGGACCATGTACTCGGGCAGCCGCTGCCGCAGGTGTTCGCGCAGCGCCTGGACGTCCAGCGCGCCGGCCACCACGTAGGCCACGAGCCGCTTGTCGCCGGGCACGTCCTCGCGCACGAGCACGGCCGCGTCGCTGACGGCGGGCCAGTCCCGGAGGGCGGCCTCGACCTCGGACAGCTCGATGCGGTAGCCGCGCACCTTCACCTGGGTGTCGATGCGGCCCAGGAACTCCAGGCTCCCGTCCGCGCGCCAGCGCACCCGGTCTCCCGTGCGGTACACGCGCTCTCCGGGAGTGGTGGCGAAGGGGTGGGGGATGAAGCGCTCCGCGGTGAGGTCCGGACGGGAGAGGTAGCCCCGCGCGAGCCCGTCCCCGCCGATGAGCAGCTCCCCCGGAACGCCCACGGGCACCGGCCGCAGCGAGCCGTCCACCACGAACGTCCGCGTGTTCGGCAGCGGCGGCCCGATGGGGATCGCCTCGGCCGGGACGTCCCCGGGCCGCTCCATGCGCAGGCAGCAGGTGAAGACGGTGGCCTCGGTGGGGCCGTAGCCGTTGACCACCGGGAGGCCCAGCGTCTCCACCACGCGGCGCGTGTGCGTGGGGGACAGGACGTCCCCGCCGACGAAGAGCTGCCGCAGCCCGCGCAGCACCTCCAGCTTCACGTCCACCACCTGCGCGAACAAGCCCGCGGACAGGTAGAGCGACGTGACGCCGTGACGGCGGAGGATCTGCCCCAGCAGCTCCAGGTCCGTGGGCGGCCGGGGCGGGAAGACCACCAGCCTGCCGCCGGACAGCAGCGGGCCCCACAACTCCAACGTCGACGCGTCGAAGGACAGCGGCGCGATCAGCAGGAAGGTCTCGTCCGGAGTGAAGCGGGCCCAGGGGGCGCCGTGCAGCAGCCGCAGCACGCCCCGGTGCTCCACGGCGACGCCCTTGGGGCGGCCGGTGCTGCCGGAGGTGAAGTCCACGTACGCGAGGTTCCGCGAGGAGAGCGCCACGTCCGGCGCCGCGGAGGGCTGGTCCTCCAGGGGCGTCTCCTCCACGAAGACGCACGGCACGGCCTCCGCGACCGGCAGCGACGCCCGCAGCGCGCGGGTGGTGACGAGCAGCCGGGGCGGCGCGTCCTCCAGCATGAGGGCCAGTCGCCGCGCGGGATACGCGGCATCCAGGGGCACATAGGCCCCGCCCGCCTTGAGGATGGCCAGGAGCGTGACGACGAGCTCCACGGAGCGCTCCAGGCACACCGCCACCAGCGCGTCCGGCCCCACGCCATGCGAGCGCAGCACCCAGGCCAGCGCGTTCGCCCGCGCATCGAGCATCGAATACGTCAGCCGCGCGTCACCTGCTTCCAGCGCGATGGCCTCCGGACGCTGCGCGACCTGGAGCGCGAAGCGCACCACGAGGTTCGACTCACGCGGGTAGTCCACGCCAGTCGCGTTCCACACCGTGAGCACCTGCTGGCGTTCCTCGGGAGTGAGCCACTCCACCTGGGCCAGGGGGACGTCCGGAGCGGCGACGACGGCATCCAGCAGCGTGCGCAGGTGGCCGGCCAGCCGCTCCACGGTGGGACGCTCGAAGAGGTCCGTGCTGTACTCGATGACGCCGCGCAGGCCGTCCGGCGCCTCGTGCAGCAACAGGCCCAGGTCGAAGCGGGCCGTGGCGTTGTCCACCGGCACGGGCCGCAGCGTGAGCCCCGGCGCCTTCAGCTCGCCAGCGGGCGCGTTCTGGAGCGCGAACACCGTCTGCACCAGCGGGTTGCGGCTCAGGTCGCGCGCCACCTGGAGCTCCTCCACCAGCTTCTCGAACGGCAGGTCCTGGTGCTCGAAGGAGGCGAGCGCCGTGGCCCGGACCTGGGACAGCAGCGTCCGGAACGAGTCCCCCGGCCGCACGCGCCCGCGCAGCACCAGCGTGTTCACGAAGAAGCCGACCAGCCCCTCCAGCTCCGCCCGGTCGCGGCCCGCGATGGGCGAGCCCACCAGCAGCTCCTCCTGCCGCGAGTACCGCGACAGCAGCACCTGCCACACCGCGAGCAGCGCCATGTACGGCGTCGCGCCCTCCGAGCGGCCCAACGCCATCAAGCGCTCCACGCCCGCGGACGGAAGGTGCACGGGGAGCAGCGCCCCCTTCGTGGACTGGAGCGGCGGACGCGCCTTGTCCGTGGGCAGCTCCAGCACCTGGGGGGCCCCGGCGAGGTGCTGCTTCCACCACGACACCTCCCGCGCCAGCACCTCCCCCTGGAGCCAGGAGCGCTGCCACACGGCGAAGTCCGCGGGCTGCACCGGCAGCGCCGGCAACACGGGCGTCCGGCCCGAAGCGAAGGCCTCGTAGGCGCCAGCCACCTCGCGGACGAGCACGCCCAGCGACCAGCCGTCGGAGACGATGTGGTGCATGCACAGGAGCAACAGGTGCTCCCGTGCGTCCAGGCGGAGCAGCCGCGTGCGCAGGAGCGGTCCCCGGCCCAGGTCGAAGGGGAGCGCGGCCTCCTCCACGGAGCGCCGCTGGGCCTCGGCCTCGCGGGACTCTTGCGGCACGGTGCCCAGGTCGGTGACCGGCAGCTCCCAAGTGCCCGCCGGGTGCACGTGCTGCACGGGCTGGCCCTCCTTCATCGCGAACGTGGTGCGCAGGGCCTCATGCCGGGAGACCACGAGCTCCAGGGCGCGGCGCAGCGCCTCCACATCCAACGCGCCGTCCAGCCGCAGCGCGGTGGCGATCGTGTAATGGCTGCCGCCTGGGCGGAGCTGCTCCACCACCCACAGCCGTTGCTGCGCGTAGGACACCGGCAGGTCCCGGTCCCGCGACGTGGCGACGAGGGCCGGGACGCGCGGTCCCTCCACGCGCGAGAGGAGGCTGGCCTCCACCCGCTCCGTGAGGCGTGCGACGGTGGGCGCATCGAAGAGGGCGCGCAGCGGCAGCTCCACGCCGAAGGTCGAACGCAGCCGGGAGACGAGCTGCGTGGCGAGCAGTGAGTGCCCCCCGATGACGAAGAAGTCATCGTGCAGCCCCACCGATTCCAGGCGGAGCAGGTCCTGGAACAGCGCGGCGATGCGCTGCTGGATGAGCGTCATCCGCTCCGGCCCCACGGGCCCGGCGGCGACCGAGCGCGCGTCCGGAGCAGGCAGCGCCTTGCGGTCCACCTTGCCCACGGGCGTGAGCGGAAGCGCGTCCAGCGACACGAACGCGGAGGGCACCAGCGGCGCGGGCAGCCGTTCGGAGACGAAGGCGCGCAACACCGCTGCCTCCACCGGAGCTCCCGGCACGAACCACGCCACGAGGCGATCCTCGACCACCCCCGCCACCGCGGCCTTCACCGAGGTGTGCTGACGCAGGACGGCCTCCACCTCGCTCAGCTCGATGCGGAAGCCGCGCAGCTTCACCTGCGTGTCCATGCGGCCCAGGAAGTCCAGCGTCCCATCCGCGAGCCAGCGCACCCGGTCGCCCGTGCGGTACAGCCGCGCACCGGGCACGTCGCCAAACGGTGAAGGCACGAAGCGCTCCGCCGTCAGCGCGGGGCGCCCCAGGTATCCCCGGGCCAGACCGTCACCACCCAGGTACAGCTCGCCCGGGACGCCCACCGGCACGGGCTGGCCGTGCGCATCCAGCACGTACGTCTGGACGCGCGTCATCGGCCGGCCGATGGGCACCGACGCCGCGTGCTCCGGCAGGCCCACGATGTCATGCGTGGTGACGCCCACGGTCGTCTCCGTGGGGCCGTACAGGTTCACCAGCCGGCCCGGAGGCCCCGCGCGCAGCACCGCGCGAGCCGCGTCCGCGTTCGCGGCCTCACCGGCATAGAGGACCGTGCGCATCGTGGCGAAGGCATCAGGGACTTCACGCGCCACGGTGTGGAACAGGGCCGTGGCGAACAGGGCCGTGGTGGCGCCGGCCTCGCGCAGTGTGCGAGCCAGCTCCGCCGGAGCCAGCGTCACCTCACGCGGCAGGATGACGAGCCGCGCGCCGTTGAGCAGCGCGCCCCAGACCTCGAAGGTGGCCAGGTCGAACGAAGGCGTGCCCGCCTGCACCACGCGGTCATCCGGCCCGAGCTGGGCGTAGTTCGTGTCCCGCACCAGGTGCACGATGGACTGGTGCGTGATGCCCACGCCCTTGGGCGTGCCCGTGGAGCCCGACGTGTAGAGCACGTAGGCCAGTTGCCCCGGCCGCACGGTGACGTCCACCGACGCGGGCACCGGCTCCTGGCCGGGTTCCTCCGGCTCCAGGAAGACCGTGGGCAGGGAGTGTCCAGGCAGGGCGCCCAGCAGGTCCCGCTGGCCCACCACCGCGCGGATGCCCGCGTCCTCGAACATGAACGCGAGGCGCGAGCGTGGATACGCGGGGTCCATGGGCACGTAGCAGCCGCCCGCCTCCAGGATGCCGAGCATCCCCACCACCAGCTCCAGCCCGCGTTCCACGCACAGCGCGACCCGGGCCTCCGGAGGGAGCCCGAAGGCGCGCAGCCGCCGGGCCAGCCGCCGCGCCCGCTCCGCCAGCGCCGCGTAGGTGAGCACCTGGCCTTCATGCTGGACCGCGACGGCCTCCGGAGCGCGGAGCACCTGGGCCGCGAACAGCTCCGGCACGGTGTGGGGCGCGAGCGGGCGCTGCGTGGCGTTCCAGTCCACGAGCACGCGCTGGCGCTCCCCGGCGTCGAGCAGCGAATGCTCCCGCACGGGCGCGTCAGGCCGGGCCGTGAGCGCCGCGAGCAGCGCCTGGAAGTGCGCCATCATCCGCGCGACGGTGGCGGGGTCGAACAGGTCGGTGCTGAAGTTCAGGTCGCCGCTGAACGCGCCGTCCCGCTCGTGGAGGCTGAAGTCCAGGTCGAACTTCGCCGTGGTCATCTCCCCGCCGCGCAGCTCCAGGCGGAGGCCGGGAAGGTCCAGCGCGTCCGCGGGAGCGTTCTGGAAGGTGAACGCCACCTGGAACAGCGGGGACCGGCTCAGGTCCCGGGCGCCCTGCATGCCCTCCACCAGCTTCTCGAAGGGAAGGTCCTGGTGCGCGTACGCCGCGAGCGTCGTCGCCTTCACCTGGGCGAGCAGCGTCCGGAACGAAGCGCGAGGGTCGATGCGGGCCCGCAGCACCAGCGTGTTCACGAAGAAGCCGATGAGCCCCTCCGTCTCCGCGCGGTTGCGGTTGGCGATGGCGGAGCCCACGAGCACGTCGTCCTGGCCCGAGTAGCGAGCCATCACCAACTGGAAGCCCGCGAGGAGCACCATGAACGGCGTGGCGCCTTCGCGGGCCGCCAGCGCCTTCACCGCGCCGGACACGTCCGGGGACAGCGTCACGGGAAGCGAAGCGCCCCGGAACGACTGCGCCGCGGGGCGGGGCCGGTCGGTGGGGAGCTCCAGCGCGGTGGGCGCGCCGTCGAGCTGCCCGCGCCACCACTCCAGCTCCGCCTGGAGCACGTCTCCCTGGAGCCACGAGCGCTGCCAGAGGGCGAAGTCCGCGTACTGGAGGGGCAGGGGAGGCAGCGCTGGAGCCTCACCGGAAGCGAAGGCCCGGTACAGCGCGCCCAGCTCGCGAGCGAAGACGCCAATGGACCAGCCGTCGGAGACGATGTGGTGCAGCGTGAGCAGCAGCCAGTGACGCCGTGACTCCAGCCGCAGCAGCACGGCGCGCACGAGCGGCCCGGTGCCCAGGTTGAACGGCCGCTCGGCCTCGGAGGCGGCGAGCCGGTGCGCCTCGGCGTCACGGCGGTCCTCGGGGAGGGACTCCAGCGAGACGACGGGCAGCGTGAGCGCCGCTTCGGCATGGAGACGCTGGACCGGCGAGTCCCCGTCGGACACGAACGTGGTGCGCAGGACCGCATGCCGGCGCACCAGGGCCTGGAGGGACTGCTCCAGCGCGGAGGCATCCAGCGCGCCGTCGAGCACCAGGATGCCGGGCACGTTGTAGAAGGCGCTGCCGGGCTGGAGTTGATCCAGGAACCACAGCCGCTGCTGCGCATAGGACAGCGGCACGGGGCCGGAGCGAGGCACGGCCACGAGCGGCGGCGTCCCCGGCCGGGAGTCCCCCCGCGAGCGAAGGGCCGCCACACGGACCGCGAGCGTCTCCACCGTGGGCGCGGCGAAGAGGTCGCCCAGGGGCAGCTCCACGCCCAGCGACGAGCGCAGGCGGGACACCACCTGCGTGGCCAGCAGGGAGTGGCCCCCCAGGTCGAAGAAGTCATCGTGGATGCCCACGCGAGGCACGTGCAGCACCTCCGCGAAGAGGGCGGCGAGCTGCTCCTCCACCGCGTCGCGAGGCGCGACGTACGTGTCCGCCGAAGCCGCGGGGGCTTCCGGAGCGGGGAGGGCGGAGCGGTCCAGCTTCCCGTTGGCGTTGAGCGGCAGGGCGTCCAGCACCACGATGGCGCTGGGGATCAGGTAGTCAGGAAGCCGCTGCTGAAGCTCCGAGCGCAAGGCCCTGCCGTCCAGCGCCGCACCGGCGACGTAGGCCACCAGCCGCTTGTCTCCGGCGACGTCCTCGCGCACCAGGGCCACGGCTTCGTGCACTCCCGGCAGTCCGCGCAGGGCCGCTTCGACCTCACCCGGTTCGATGCGGAAGCCGCGCAGCTTCACCTGGAAGTCGGTGCGCCCCAGGAAGTCCAACGTGCCGTCCGCGCTCCAGCGTGCCCTGTCGCCGGTGCGGTAGAGCCGTGCTCCCGGTGCCGCGCTGAACGGGTGGGGCACGAAGCGTTCGGCGGTGAGGGCTGGCTGGTGGAGGTAGCCCCACGCCAGTCCCTCGCCGCCGACGTACAGCTCTCCTGGCATGCCAGGGGGCACGGGACGCATCGCCGGATCCAGCACGTACGCGGTGGAGTGGGGCAGGGGACGCCCGATGGGAACGGCGGTCTCCACGGCGTCGCCCGCATGCATCACGTGCGTGGCGGAGAAGGTGGTGTTCTCGGTGGGCCCGTAGCCGTTGATCAACACCGTGCCCGGACGCATCCGCGCCAGGTGTTCACGCACGCGGGACGCCGGGAGCACGTCGCCTCCCGCCAGCACCTGCGCCACGGAGGCGAGGGCCTCCGGATGGTGCACGGCCATCTGTTCAAAGAGCGCGGCCGTGAGCCACAGCGTGGTGACACGGTGCCCTGTCACCCCCTCCGCGATGCGCGAGAGGGACAGCTCCCCTGGCGGCGCGAGCACGAGCCGGGCCCCATGCAGCAACGCCCCCCAGATCTCGAGCGTCGAGGCATCGAACGCGGCCGGCGCGAGCTGGAGGAAGACCTCCTCCGGGCCGAAGCGCATGAAGCCGGTGTCCACCACCAGCCGCGAGACGGCGCGGTGCGGAACGCAGACGCCCTTGGGCGTCCCGGTAGAGCCCGAGGTGAAGAGGACATAGGCCAGCCTGTCGCCAGCCGCACGCGGCTCCGGCGGCGCTGTCTCTGGACGCGAAGCCAGCCGGGGCGCGTCCGCGTCCAACAGCACCAGCGGCGTCATCAGCGACGGCAGTTCATCCGCGAGCGCCTCCAGCGTGATGACCATCCCCGCCCCGGACTGCTCCAGCAGGAGGGACCAGCGCTCGGGCGGAGCGTTCAGGTCGACGGGGACATAGGCCGCGCCGCTCTTGAGCACGGCCAGCAGTGAGACGATGAGTTCCACGGAGCGCGGCAACAGCACGGCCACGCGGCTGCCCTCGGAGATGCCAGAGGCGCGAAGGTGGTGGGCGAGCTGGTTCGCCCGGGCATCGAGCCGTGCATAGGACAGGCTTCCGGACTCGGACACGAGCGCCACCGCGTCCGGAGCCCGAGCGACCTGCTCCGCGAAGCGGGCCGGGATGGACTCCGCGGAGAAGTCCCGGACGGAGGCGACGCCGCTCCAGTCCTCCAGCACCTGACGCCGTGCCTCGGTGGACATCAGCGGCAGTTGCGCCACCGGAACCTCCAGGCGTCCGGGGAGCGCTTCCAGCAGCGTGGCGTAGCCCTGCATCAGCCCCTGGAGGAAGACGGCGTCGAAGAGGTCGGTGTTGTAGTGGAGGCTGCCGGTGAAGCCGTCCGGCGACTCCTCCAGGATGAGGCTGAAGTCGTACTTCGACGGGGTGAAGGGAGGGGGCAGCTCGCGCAGCGTGAGGTCGGGCAGCCGCCACTCCGCGGTGGGCGCGTTCTGGAGGGTGAGGGTGACCTGGAAGAACGGCGTGTGGCTCGGGTCGCGAGCGGGCTGGAGCTCCTCCACCAGCTTCTCGAAGGGGACGTCCTGGTGTTCGAAGGCGCCGAGCGTCGTGGCGCGAACCTGGGCGAGCAGCGTCCGGAACGAAGCGCGAGGGTCGATGCGAGCGCGCAGCACCAGCGTGTTGACGAAGAAGCCGATCAGCCCCTCCGTCTCCGAACGTGTGCGGCCCGCGACGGGAGCGCCCACGCTGACGTCGTCCTGTCCGGCGTACCGGGACAGCAGCAGTTGGTACGCGGCCAGCAGCACCATGAAGGGTGTGGCGCCCGTCTGCCTCGCCACGGCATGCACGCCGTCCGTCAGCGTCCGGGACAGCCGCACCGCGAGCTGGTCCCCCGAGAACGTCTGCGCCGCCGGGCGCGGCCGGTCCGTGGGGAGCATCAAGAGCGGAGGCGCGTCCGCGAGCTGCGCCCGCCAGAACGCAAGCTGCGAGGTGAGCACCTCACCCTGGAGCCACGAGCGCTGCCACGCGGCGAAGTCCGCGTACTGGATGGGAAGTGGCGGAAGCGAAGGACGCTGGCCGGAAGCGAAGGCCCGATAAAGGGCAACGAGCTCACGCACGAGCACCCCCGTGGACCAGCCGTCCGATGCGATGTGGTGCGTGAGGACGAGCAGCACATGCCGCATCTCCTCAATCCGCACGAGCACCGCCCGGAAGAGCGGACCCCGAGCCAGGTCGAAAGGCCGCCGCGCCTGCGAGGCGACGAAGTCCCGCAATGGCAGGTCAGCCAGGTCCACGAACTCGAAAGGGCACGGCGCCGGGGGCGCGATGCGCTGGACCGGCCCGTGGGCGCCAGAGGCGAACGTGGTGCGCAGCACCTCATGGCGTTCGACCAGCGCATCCAGGGCCTGCCGCAGCGCGGGAACCTGGAGCGCGCCTTCGAGCAGGACGGTCCCGGGCAGGTTGTACGCAACGCCCCCGGGCTGAAGCTGCTCCAGGAACCAAAGGCGCTGCTGCGCGAACGACAGCGCGAGCTCGCCCTCCCGGCTCACGGGCCGCAAGGGCGGAGCCCGAGGACCCTCGCTCCGGCTCCGCGCCTCCTCCAGCGTCGAAGCCAGGGCCGCGAGCGTGGACGCCTTGAATACCGAGCGCAGCGGCAGCTCCACCTGCAACGCCGAGCGGATGCGCGAAAGGAGCTGCGTGGCGAGCAGCGAATGTCCGCCCAGCGCGAAGAAGTCATCGTGCACGCCCACGCGCTCCACGCGCAGCAGCTCCGCCCAGAGCGAAGCCAGCCGTTCCTCCAGAGGAGTGCGAGGCGCGACATACTCCGGCGCCACTCCCGAGGCGACGTCGGGCACGGGCAGCGCCCTGCGGTCGACCTTGCCGCTGGACGTGAGGGGCAAGGCCGCCAGCGCCACGAAGGCACCGGGCACCATGTACTCGGGGAGCTTCTCCGAGAGGAACGTCCGAAGGGCCTCCGTCCCCGGCACCTCCGTCCGGCCGACGAGATACGCCACCAGCCGCGTGTCGCTCGCCGTGACGCCCGCGAGCGCCACGACGACGGCTTGTCGCACGGCCGGGTGCTGCTCCAGCGCGGCCTCGATCTCCCCCAGCTCGATGCGCAGCCCGCGCACCTTCACCTGGAAGTCGGTGCGGCCCAGGTACTCGATGGCGCCATCGGGCAGCCACCGGGCGAGGTCCCCCGTGCGGTACAGCCGGGCCCCCGGCACGTCGCTGTACGCGTCCGGGATGAAGCGCTCCGCGGTCAGGTCCGGGCGGCCCAGATACCCTCGGCCTACCTGCACGCCCCCGATGAACAGCTCGCCGGGAACGCCCTGGGGCACCGGCCGCAGCGACGCGTCCGACAGCCGGATGTCCGTATTCGCCACCGGATGCCCGATGGGCACCGAGCGCCCCAGCGCGCCGCGGACGCACTCGTACGCGGTGACCTCCACCGCGGCCTCGGTGGGGCCATAGAGGTTGTGTAGCCGGACCTGGGGCAGCCGCGCCAGGCACCGTTCCGCCAGCTCCAGCGGCATCGCTTCACCGCTGCACACCACCTGGCGCAGCGACTCGCACCGCGCCAGGCCGGGTGCCTCCAGGAACGCCTGGAGCATGGACGGCACGAAGTGCGTGACGGTGATGCGCTCCCGCGCGATGAGGTCCGCCAGGTACTCCGGCTCCTGGTGTCCTCCGGGCCGAGCCACCACCAGCCGCGCGCCCGTCATCAGCGGCCAGAAGAACTCCCACACGGATACGTCGAAGCTGAACGGCGTCTTCTGCAACACCGCGTCGCCCGGTGACAGCGGCAGCGCCCCCTGCATCCACAGGAGCCGGTTGACGATGCCTACGTGCGCGTTCATCGCGCCCTTCGGCCGCCCCGTGCTGCCGGACGTGAAGATGACGTACGCGAGCGCGTCCTCGGAGGCCACCGGAGGCGGCGTCCCGGACGGCTGCCGGGCCACCTCCGACCACTGGGAATCCAGGCGGAGCACCGGCACGGCGTCTCCGGCCGGAAGCCGAGCCACCAGCCGCTCCTGGATGAGCACCACTGCGGGCCGCGCGTCCTCGAACATCCACGCGAGCCGCCGCGCGGGCAGGGCTGGATCCAGCGGAACGTAGGCCCCTCCGGCCTTCAACGTCGCGAGCAGCGCCACCACCAGCTCCAGCGACCGCTCCAGCATCAACCCGACGCGGACCTCCGGCCCCACGCCCATGGAGCGCAGGTGCCACGCAAGCTGGTTGGCCCGGGCATCCAGCTCCGCGTAGGTGAGCGCCGTCTCTCCGAACGTGACGGCCACCGCGTCCGGCGTGCGAGCCACCTGCGCTTCCACCCGCTGATGCAGCAGCACCCCGCGAGGAAACGCTTCCCGGGGCCCGCTCCACGCATGAAGCACACGCTGCCGCTCCTCCGCGTCCAGGAGGGACAACTCCGACAGGCGCGCATCCGGCCGGGAGACGGCATCCTCCAGCAGGACGCGCAGGTGCCCCATCAGCCGCGTCATCGTCGCCTCATCGAAGAGGGCGGTGCGGTACTCGGCGGTGAGGCGCAGGCCGTCCGCCTGTTCGAAGGCGAAGAGGGTGAGGTCGAACTGCGCGAAGCCGCTGTCCACCCACTGCGCGTCCAGCGACAGCCCGGGCAGGCGCACGGCCGGAAGGGGCGTGTTCTGCAGGACGAACATCACCTGGAAGAACGGCGGCACGTCCAACTGGCGCGGAGGCTGGAGCACCTCCACCAGCTTCTCGAAGGGCACGTCCTGGTGCGCGAAGGCCTCCACCGACGTCGCCTGCACGCGGCCCACGAGCGAGCGGAATGACGGGTCCCCCTCAAGCGAAGTGCGCAGCGCGAGCGTGTTGACGAACAACCCGACCAGCGGCTCCAGCTCCGTGCGCGAGCGTCCGGCGACAGGCGTTCCGACCGTGAGGTCTTCCTGCCCGGAGTAACGCAGGAGCAACACCTTGAAGCCCGCGAGCAACACCGTGAAGAGGGTGGTGCCCTCCTGCGCCGCCAGGGCCGCGAGCCGCTGGACCAGCGCGGAGGGCAGCATCGAGGACACGGTCGCGCCCCGGCTGTCCGCCTGTCCGGTGCGGGGCCGATCCGTGGGCAGCGACAGGACCGCCCGCGCATCCAGCCGCGAGCGCCACACCTCGAGCGCCGCCTCCAGCGCCTCCCCCTTCAAAGCCTCCCGCTGCCACACGGAGAAGTCCGAGTACTGCAACGCCAGCGTGGGAAGCACCGGCGTCCCGCCCGAAGCCAGGGCCTCGTAGAGCACGCCCAGTTCGTGCACCAGCAGGCCCATGGACCAGCCGTCGGACACGGTGTGGTGCAGCGCGAGCAGCAACAGGTGCTCGGTGGGGGAGACGGCGAAGAGCACGGCGCGCAGCAGTGGCCCCTGCTCCAGGTCGAACGGCGCGCGAGCCGCCTCGTGCAACCCGCGCCAGGCCTCCGCGGCATCCGCCACCGGAACCACGGGCAGGGGCACGTCCAGCTCGGGCGCGACGCGCTGCCATGGCCGTCCGTCCTGCTCCACGAAGGTGGTGCGCAGCACCGCGTGGCGGCGCACCACTTCGTTCAGGCTCCCCGCCAGCGAGGGCACATCGAGCAGGCCCTCCAGCCGCACCGAGTAGAGCAGGTTCAACCCGGTCTGCCCGGGCGCCAGCCGCTCCTGGAACCACATGCGCTCCTGACCGAACGACGCCGGGACCCGCGACGTGGGGCGGCGCTTCTCGCGCAGCAGTTCCGCCAGCCGCGCGCGCTTCTGCTCAGGGGTGGAAGCCATGGGCAAGGGACTCCTTGGGAGGGGGCCTCGCGGACGCTCGGGAAGGAGATGTGGCGGGTTCCCGGACTCGCGAGCGCGCGGGATAGTAGACAGGCCCTCCGACACGTCCGCAGCGATTTGGACCAGGGGGCTTGGCTGTCAGCCCGCTCGGGAGCGCGGCCGCGCGGAAGTGGCGACACTGGGGGAATTCCGCTCCACGCCCGGTCTCTGGTGACATGTTTCAGCGGTGTTTCACCGTGGTGGTGAAACGCCCGCGCCTGACGTTTCCACTAGACTTCGGGAATGCCCGAGTCCTTCCGGATCCGCGACGCTGAGCCCACCGACGCCGAGCGGATTACCCAGGTGCTGCGCGACGCCTTCGAGGAATACCGGGGTCGCCTGGATCCGCCGTCCAGCGCGCACGACAAGACGGAGGCCGTGGTGCGGCGCGAGCTGTCGGACGGCAGCGCCTTCGTCGCGGAGGCGGACGGCATCCTCTTCGGCTGCGTGTTCTTCCACCCGAAGGCAGATCACCTGTACCTGGACCGGCTCGCGGTGCTGCCCGCGCACCGGGGGCAGGGCGTGTCGCTGCGCCTCATGGCGGCGGTGGAGTCCCGAGCGCGCGAGCTGGGCCAGACGCGAGTGCGGCTGTCGGTACGGCTCGCGCTCACGTCGCACCATGCGTGGTACGCGCGTCAGGGCTACGTCTTCCATGCCCATGGAACGCACGCAGGCTACGCGTCGCCCACGTTCCTGGTGTTGGAGAAGACGCTCTGACGTTTCAGTCGCGAGGAGGCAGCGGAATGCGGCGGCCTTCCAGGTCGCTCTGGATCGCGGCCTGGATGACGCGCACCGTCTCACTCGCGCTCAGCGCCGTCACGGGCACGGGAGCGCCGTGGAGGATGGCGGCGCCGAGCTGCCGGTAGAACTGGCCATACGCTCCGGGGACGGTGGCAACGGTTTCCCCCGAGGCGAGCAACCGGCCATGGCGCTCCACGGGTTCGCGGCCGAAGTCCGGATGGCCGGGACGCAGGCCCGCTTCGAGCTGTCCCTCCTGCGGATCCAGCGCATGCTTCACGTACGCATCCCGGTCGCCCTGCAACACGAAGCGGGGCCACGGCGCATGCACCACGGATCCGGAGTGCAGGACCACGCGCAGCGCGCCGTAGCGCAGCACCAGGTGGAACCAGTCCGTGCCCTGCGCGCCCGGCCGTTGCCGGCCCAGGTCCGCGGCCACCGACTCAGGGAGGCCGAAGAGTTGCACGGCCTGATCCACGAGGTGAGAGCCCAGGTCCCAAAGGGTCCCGCCGCCGGGCACGTCCTGCTCCTTCCAGCGATCCTTCACCTGGGGGCGCAAGCGATCGAAGTGGCTCTCCAGGCTGTAGAGCGTCCCCAGCCGTCCCTTCTCCAGCAACTGACGCACGGTGAGGAAGTCACCGTCCCAGCGGCGGTTGTGGAACACGGTGAGGCAGAGCCCGCGCTCCTTCGCGAGCGCGTCCAGCCGCAGCGCCTCGTCCGCGTCCAGGGCGAAGGGCTTCTCCACCACCACATGCTTGCCCGAGCGAAGCGCCTGTCCCGCGAGCGACGCATGCGACTCATTGGGTGTGCACACGACGAGCACGTCCAGGTCCGGATCCGCCAGCAGTGACTCCACGGTCCCGGTGCGGACACCGGGCCAGTCGCGGGCCACGGCATCCGTGCGGCTCGAAGCCACGGCGGCCAGCGTGAAGGCAGGTTCCGCGGCGATGAGCGGCCCATGGAAGCGCGAGCCGGACAAGCCATAGCCAAGGAGGCCCACCCGCAACGGGGAGCCAGGGACGCGAGCGGAGGTCATGGACCGAGAGGCTAGCGGGAAGTGCCCCCGATGCGGACAGCCACGAATGCCAGTCCCCGCCGCCTTCCCGACACCGGAGCATTGATGGCGACGCCAGCAGAGCGTCGCCCAGGCAGCGGCCCGAAGGGGTCCGCCACAGCAAGCGACGTTTCGGAGAAAGCGGCAGGTCACGGACTGCACGAGCGAACACCAAGACGGGGTCACGGCCAGAGGTCGAGCGCGCATCCCCAAACCGGTCCAACAGAAGGGCGGGTTCGTTCCGCATGAAGTTGAAGACGAGTGCCTCGCCGCTCTCAGCAGCGGGCCAAGACATCGCGCCTGTTCGGATTCCAATATGAGAGCAGGGGGCGCCCGACCGAACCCGGTTGCCGCAAAACCTGTCCGACAGTTGGACCGATTTTCACCACCCGGGCCCGACGTCGAACTCGACCGGCAGGTGCGAGACATCGTGAACGCACGAACACCCAGGCCGGGCACGGACAGATGAGCCCGCCGTCCAAGCCCGGTCGCCTCGAAACCTGTCCAACACAGTCGGACCGATTTCCGCAAGGCATGCCCAAGTCCGCACGGGTCCGACAGGGACGCGACATCGTGCATGCGCGAACGCCAAGGTGGGCCACGGATCGAGGCACCCGAGCGGGACCGGTTGCCGCAGAACCTGTCCGACAGTCGGACCAGTTCTCGCGACCTTTCGCCCGAGACCGGGCTTGAGTGGCAGGGGCGAGACGTCGCGCATGCGCGAACGCCAAGGTGGGGCGCGGTCAGAGGCGCCCGTTTCGGGCCAGTTGCCGCAGAACCGGTCCAACTAGAGGTCTGCGCGGAATAGCGAGGCCAGTTGGCCGGCTGCCAAGCGACAAGGGGGACAGGAGCTTCGAGCACAATGCG